>CAITQY010000050.1 GCA_903894655.1 uncultured Gemmatimonadota bacterium | reverse complement strand
GCGCTCGAACCGCTGGCTCCCCACGACACGCCGAGATCGTTGCCGACGTGCGTGAACAGCGTGACATCAGTGTTCTTGAACAGCCCCGAGCGCACCAGAAACGCCTTGCCCGCCATCTGTTCTTCGGCGATGCCCGGCCACAGCAGCAGCGTGCCGTTGATCTTGTCGCGCTGCATGAGCTGCTTCACGACGATCGACGCCACGATGTTCACGGCCTGACCGGCGTTGTGCCCTTCGCCATGTCCCGGGCCGCCGCTCACCATCGGATCGCGGTAGCCCACGCCCGGCTTGTTGCTGGCCTGCGGAATGCCGTCCACGTCGGAGCCGAGCGAGATCTCCGGCTTGCCGGTGCCGTAGCTCCACTTGGCCGTCCACGACGACGGCATACCCGCCACGCCCTTCTCGATGGTGAAGCCTTCCTTGGCCAGCAGCGTGGTGATGTAGCGCTGCGACTCGAACTCCTGGAAGCCGAGCTCCTGGAACGAGAAGAGCATGTCCACGATCTCCTGCACCTGCTTGGCGCGGGATTCGACCATGACCAGCGCCTCGGCCTTCAGCTTCTCGAGACGGGGGTCAACGGGCACGGTGGCCGCCGGTGTGGTCGCCGTGGCCGGCGGGGTGGCTCCCTGGGCCAGCAGCGCGGGCGCAGACGCCGGTACGGCGGCGAACGCCGTGAGACCGGCGATCAGGGAACGGGTGGAGCGAAAGCAGTCGCGAAAGCGGATCGGATGCACGGCGGACTCCCAATGGTGGTCGGCGAATCTGGGACAGAGGTCGCCGGTGGCCGTAACGAACCGGGCACAACGGGCGAACCTCGAAATTACGTTTCAGGCGGGGAAACCGCTCGGTCCGGCCCTCCGTATGGTCACCGAGACCGTCGTGTTGGTCATGAAGTCCCCGTCTCGTCCCGTTCCCCGGTTCATGCGCTCTCCGAATTCGCTCCGTGTGGTCGCCCTGGTTGGGGTGATGAGCCTGATCTCCGCCGCGTGTCCCGAGGCGCTGTTCGGCCAGGCGCGAGCCAAGCCGCCGGTCACGCGCGACACGCTGACGGCCGAGGAACGGGCGACGGCGCGCGAGCTTAGCCGCGACGCCCGCTCGATGGCGCGCCGGCAGCTGTCTCCCGACAGCGTGATACGGAGGCTGCGGGCCGACTCGGCCAGCGCGTCGGCCTTCAGCGACCCCGAGGCGAAGCGCATCCTGCTACGGGCCCGTGAGGCGCGGGTGCGGCAGGATAGCGC
Organism: uncultured Gemmatimonadota bacterium; assembly: GCA_903894655.1. Lineage (GTDB taxonomy): Bacteria > Gemmatimonadota > Gemmatimonadetes > Gemmatimonadales > Gemmatimonadaceae > Gemmatimonas. The sequence continues at coordinate 33,471 of CAITQY010000050.1, read as the reverse complement.
GCTGACGGCCTACAAGGCCACCGCGACACAGCGCATCTCGATGGGGCTGGGCGCCAAGCGGCTAGGGCTCGAGAAGCTGTTGTTCCGTGGGGACAACGTGGCCGAGATCTCGTGGCGACGAAATGTTGGTGTGCGCGTGCGGCCGATCGGGTCGCGTATGACGGTGCCGATGGGTGGCAAGGCGAATGGCGACTTCAGTGGTGCTATCTCCATTCCGTATTTTCCGGGGCGCGAGTCGCTCTGGTTTCCGAGTAGCAACTTCGGCGTAGTGAAGAGCGACATCGACGAGCGTGAAGTCATTCATCCACTCGCGAACGGCGCCGAGACGTACTACACGTATGCCACGGGCGACTCGGTGGACATCACGCTCGATGGTGGCCGGGTGATCAGGTTGCGCGAGTTGCGCATCACGGCACGTCGCCCCGACTGGAGAGTGTTCGTGGGCTCGTTCTGGTTCGATCGTGACGGTGGGCAGCTGGTGCGCGCGGCGTACCGGCTGGCGGCCGAGCTCGAGATCTGGGATGTGGCGTCGGAAGACAGCGAGGCCGACACCAAGGTGAGCCGCGAGGCGGACCGTTTGCGTGATTCGATTGCCCGGGTGCGTATGCCGCGTGATCTGTACGTCAAGGATTCGATCCTGCGCGCACCGTCGGTGCAGGCGCGGGCCAGCGGTACCGGGGCCGACGATGGGCCACCGGCTTGGGTGAAGGCGACGTTCCGTCCCGCGAAGGCGAAACTCGATGCGATCACCGTGGAGTACGGCTTGTATCAGGGTAAGTTCTGGTTGCCGCGCGCCAACAGTGCCACGGCGTCGGCGCAGATCGGCTTTATCCGAACGCCATTCAGCATTGATGAGAAATTCACCTACGACGAAGTGAACGGCGATTTCTCATTGGCGGCGATCCCGGCGGCGCGTCTCTCCGGCGCCGGGACACGCAGTGACACCACGGTGCTGGTGGGTAGTGGTAACGTCACCATCAGTATTGGCGGCGGCGCCGTGCAGGGCGGTACTGGCAACGCCGTGGTCGATACGGTGAAGCTGTCGTCTGCGGATCGCCTGCGGCGTCGGCTGTGCGCACAGGATTCCACGTACACGCGGGTGGAATCGCGCTACGAAGGCGCGTTGCGCGTGGCGTACGATATGCCGTGCGATGCCGCGAAGCTCGCGAAGTCGCCCGCGCTGCCACCGGCGGTGGCGTCGGACGATGAGTTGTTCGACCTCAAGAGTCGCGACGCACTGGTGTCGGCACTCGACTTCTCGCTGCAGCCCGGGTGGATGCCGCAGAGGCCGACGGTGCGCGTGGGCTCCGACCTGTTGCGCTTCAACCGCGTGGAGGGATTTTCCGCCGGCGTGCAGGTGTCGCAGCTGTTGGGGGCGGGCTACACGCTGAACGCGGTGGGGCGCATCGGTCACGCTGATCTGCACGCGAACGGTGAGCTGAGCCTGACGCGTACCAACGGCGCACGCACCGTGACCGCGGCGGTGTATCATCGCCTCGCCGCCACCAATCCCGAGTGGGGCGGGGGACTGAGCTTCGGCCCGAGTTTGCCGGCGTTCATCTACGGACGCGACGAAGGGTTCTACTATCGCACGACGGGCGCCGAGTTGAGTGAGCGTCGCGAGCGTCGTCGTGGTGCGCTGGAGTACAAGCTGTTCATCGAGCGGCAGTGGACGGCCGGCGACACCAATGTGGTGAACACCTTCTCGCTGGCGAAGCTCATTGCCGACCGCCGATTCCGCCGGAATATCGAATCGGAAGATTTGAGTGTGACCGGCGTGTCGGGGATGTATTCGCGGCTGTTGCTGGATCGCCCGCAGGGACTGCGCGTGACGACGGTGCTGAATGGCGAGGCGGGCACGGGGACCTTTCAGTATGCGCGGGCGTCGGTGGAAGGCACGATCACGCGCCCGGTGTCGCGATTCTCGACGGCGTTGACCGGCGCGATCGGCAGTTCACTCGGCGACGTGCCGCGTCAGCGCGGCTGGTTCGTGGGTGGCGTGCGGACGGTGCGCGGACAGATCGCCGGCACGCAGGATGGCGATGCGTTCTGGTTGGCGCGTGCGGAAGTGGGAACCAAGCAAGGCGTCTTCCGGCCGGTGGGCTTCTTTGATATCGGTTGGGCCGGGAGCCGGGAGGCGTTCGCGAAGGTGCAGCCGCAGCGTGGGGCAGGCGTTGGGATAGGCGTACTAGATGGATTGATTCGCGTGGACTTCTCGCGCGGGTTGTATCCGCTCAAGCAGTGGCGGACGGACTTTTATTTGAGTGCGGCGTTGTAGGGAGTCGGCGCGGGCGTGCGGGGCGAAGCACACAGGCACGGTCGGCGGATGATCACGGCAGCGCTGCCTCGTACGCTGCCGCACTGAAACCCACCAGCGGCACCCCAACCGCCCCCTCGAGTACCGGACGTTTGATCAGACTCGGGTTGGCGACCATGAGCGCAATCGCTCTAGCCTCGTTCAGGTCGACCTTGTCCGCATCGGCCAGCGCGCGGAATGTCGTGCCCGCGCGGTTGAGCAGTTTCTCCCAGCCGACGGAGCTCGCCCACGCGCGGAGCGTCGCCGCATCGATGCCCGCGACCTTGTAGTCGTGAAACACATACGCGACACCGCGTGCATCGAGCCAGGCGCGGGCCTTCTTCATCGTGTCGCAGTTGCGGATACCGTATAGCGTGATGGTCATGGCGTGGTCGGTGCCATCATGCTTTGCCGACGCGACAGGGCGGGTGTCAAGCGAGCCGCAGAAAGCGGCGGGCTTCGGCAAACGCGATGTCGAGGGCGTCCATGGTGGGAGGGTAATGAGCGGAGCTCATCACGTCGATGTCCGGCCTCACGATGTCGAGGCGTGCGTGCCGCACAGGGCGCCTATGCGTCGCTCGATGTCGCACAGGGTGGTCTCGAATTGCGGCCAGGCTGTCGGCGCGCTCCGGAGTTGATGTCCCAGGATGTCGATGGCGATCAGCTTGGAAAGCTCGGCCTCCAGTTCATGCAGAACGGCTCGCGCGCTTGCCACGTCCACACGGACGCGGTCCCGTGCCCACAGTGCTGGTGGCTCGGCCGCCGCCGCCGCCACCGTGAGCGCCGCGTTGGTTCGGTCGCGCAGCAATAGCGCACGAGCCTGTGACAGATCTGCCGGAGGCATGCCAGCTCGCAGCTTTTCGGCGTAGGCGCGCAGGTCGCTGCACATGCGTGACAAGTGACCCGAAACCGCTGCGCCCTTGCGCAGGGGGTGAACGAGCGCCGTGAGCGCCACGAGGCCGCCTGCCAGCAACGTGGCCCACAATCGCACGTAGGTCTCGGCCTCGACCGCGACCCCGCCAATCGCCCCCAGGCAGAGCACCGCCAGCGTCATGCCAATGACCATCACCGCGTAGTTGGCCCACAGAAACGCGCACGACACGAAGGCCCCGATGCCGACTAGCAGGATGATGGCGCGCTCGCTTCCAATCACATTCAGGAAGATCGTGACCAGCACCACCCCGGCGGTCGTGCCCAGCACCCGCATGCCGATCCTGCCCACGGTGCTGTAGAGGTCAGGTTTGCAGATCCATGCCACCGTGAGCGGAATCCAGTACGTGTGGTGGATGTGTCTGGGATCCCATGGCCCCAGCGAAACGGCGACGGCCAGTCCGTAGGTGATGGCCAGCTTGATCGCGTGCCGCACATAGCTGTCGCGCATGTCAACGTGCTGACGGATCATTGACCGGATGCCAGCAGACGCGGGCTTGACCACGCGGGTGCTCGCCGCGCTGCCGATCGGCCAGCTGCCAGCCATCAATTGAGCGGCTTCGGTGAGGTAGCCGCGCAAGCGACGCACGAGTTCGATGCCCGCCGCATCAGTGTAGCCATCGCACGCCGCTTGAAACCGCTCGAGCTCGGTCATGACGCGAGGCGTGCGGTGCTTCAAGGCCAGCGCGGCGCCCATCGCCCGGGTCAACGTCGACGTAGCCGCCAGCACGCGGTCCAGCGACGCCGGATTCGGCAGTGGCTCATGCATCGGCCCGATCGCGAGCAGCAGGCAGCGGCTGTGCTCAAGGCACTCGAGGAATTTTCGCAACCAGACCTCGGTGGGGCCCGCTGCGCCGCTTGTTTCCACCGATCGGGCCGCGTCAAGAATGGCCGAGGCCACGGCAGTGGATGTCCATCGTGATCGCAAGTCGTCGCAGAGAAAGGCGAACTGCTCGTAGGCGATGGCGATGTGGGTCCGCGGGACCTCGAAGCGACGCAATGGCCAACCCGCGATGGCGACCACGGTGGCGAGTACGCCGCCTACGCCGAGCGCCAGCGCATCGGCCACGGAGCGATGGCTGCCGATCGCTGAGCCGGCATACAGCGCGAACATCGCCAAGCCGATGGACCCAGCCAGGCTGCTCTTGGGGCCGAGTGCGCTGGCGTACCCGAGCACCGCCGCTAACAGTATGCCGGCGATGAGGTGAGCGGCCGGATCGGCAGAAACCATTCCTGCCAGCCAGGTGGACAGCGAGGCACACGCCGTGGTCCACAACATCGTGCGCCAGCGAAGTCCGTGGGGTTCGCAGACGTCACTCAGGTTGACCATCAGGACGCCAATGGCCATTGGCACGCCGATGTCCATACGGCCACCGCTGCGCGCGATCCACAGCACCACCACCAGCGTGAGCGCCGCGCGGAGACCGCACGGATAGGCGATGCGAGAGCGCTCCAGCGTCAGGCACACACCAAGCACTTCGCGCAGGGCCCGGCGAAGGTCGTTGAGCACCGACGTCATACCAGGGCGGCCCTCGTTTGCGCTGTCGCCTCGGTGATTCTGCATCGGCCGGATGGTGGATAGATCGGCATAGGAAGTTCGATCGGAGTTGGTTGCCTCAGCCGGGCCCGCGCTGACGATGTTCCCAGCGATCCACCACCCGTACGCCAACCACCCCGCGGGCGCTTAACTAATTAAACCAATCGCACGCGCGGCCAACATGATCAGCACCGCCATGGCGATGGCGACTTGAAACATCATGCCGATTTGAATTGGGTTTCGCAGTGGAATTGGAAGCGTGGGACCGAACGTGCTTGCGGTGTTGAATGACAGGAACGCATAGTCCATGAACGTTGGTTGCCAACCCGTCAGCGAATCGAAGGCGCACATGTTGTGCGGAAAGACAATCCCAGGATGAATTTTTTCACCCGCGGCAATGCGCACTTGATAGGGGTTGTCAAACTTCCAGTAGTATGCCGCGAATACCGCTAAGCTTTCGATGTACACGAGACTTGCAGAAAGCAGCAAATCCGCTGGATTGTCCTGCTTATCGAACAGGCTCACAATGAGGCCAACTAAGTTGTCCAGCAGGGCGAGCATAGCGAGAGCCAGGGTCACACTGAACAACAGCTTGCCGGCCTTTTGCCTGTTGAGCAGCCAGAGCATACCGGCGATGAAGCTGGCGATTAATGCGGCAGGACTGACATATGCATCGACAGTACGAAAGACGATCACTGGCACGCTGGGCGACTGATCTGTCAGGCTGAGCGCTGTGGACGTGGCCATGTCCAACAACGCGGCCACGGCCAGGGTAAGCACAAGGGCGCCGTGCGTTGTACAACGCGGTTCATCATGCATGTATTTCGGCGTGTTGGTCGTGGGCAGTTCGCGGCGCTTCCGGCCTCGCCCTCACCACCTCGGCCAACACTGCCGCCAGCAACTCGGGTTGCGAGTTCATGATCATGTGCCCCGTGTCCAGCGTGCGCCGGTCGAGGTCGGGGCCGAGCACCCCGACCATCGCATCGACCAGCGCGGGCGGCACGGGAATGTCGCGGGCCAGTCCGATGTACGCGCGGTGGGAGTCGAGCGGGTGGCCGCTGACGGTCGCGTTGAGGATCGTGAAGCTGTCGTCGACGAGGCGGGCCGCGACCGATGCCCACTGGGCGTCCGTGAGATCATTGGCAAACAGCGCTTTGGACATCTCCTCGGGCATGCGCGACATCACACCCGAGGGCATGTCGCCGCCCGTGACGAGGCGCGCCGCCGAGACCTCCTGCGTGGGCACCAGCGCGGCGAGGTAGATGACGCTGCGTACGCGCTCGGGATGGCGGTATGCCGTCTCGGTGATGGTCACCCCGCCCATTGAATGGCCCACCAACGCGAACTGCCGAAAGCCCGCAGCATCGGCGGCGTCCAGCACGGCGGCGACGCAATCATCGAGCGTGACGGTGGCCAGGTCGGCCGGGTTGCTGCCGCGCCCTGGCAGGTCGACGGCCACGGCGGGGAAAGAGAGCATCGGCAGCACTTCGTCCCAAATGTCGGCGGCGCAGGTGCCGCCGTGCACCAGCACGACGCCATCCACCACGGGTACTTCGTTCACATGACACTCCGCCGTTACACGGCTGCTTCTTGAGGTGGGCGAACACGTGCGGGCGATGCGAGGGGCACACGCCGCGGGGACGGCGAGTGGCCCGCAGGACTACTTGGAAAAACGCCAGATGGATGCGAGCGCGGCAAGCCCGTTGTACGTGACTTCGGGCACGAATTCCGGCACGCGAAACGTCTGCGTGGCCACGAGGTAGGCCTCGGCGACATTCGGGCGCGCGGCCACCTTGATCAGCAAACGGTGCTCGTCGTCGAGAACGTACTCGTCACCGTCCACCCCGAACGGCACCGCTGGCAATTCTTTCAGGCGGTCGCGCATGGCCAGGGCGGACGCTTTGTCCCAGCCCACGAGGGCCGCCACCTCGTCGTCGAAGATGCTGGCGATTCGGATGTTGTCGTACGACTCCACTTGGGCACCCGATCGATCCTGAAAGGCGGCGTCGTAGTGCTGCTGGATGGCGTTCGCGATTGCCGGGCGGGAGCCGATCTGGGCCGCCACGTGGCGCACCATCGGGATCATACCAAGCACGAACGCCGACCAGTAGTACTGACGCACGCCGCTCTTGATCATCGAATAGAGCTTGTCCTCGGTGGCTTCGGCCTTGGTGAAGTACCCGTTGATGTCGTACCGGTCGATCACGGTGCGTTCCGGGGCAATGCCCGGCTGCCCGGTGCGGATGAACAGCTGGGTCAAGGCGTTCTTGCGCTCCTCGCGCACGTAGCGACAGAAGTCCAGCCCCGCGCTATCCGTTTCCATCACCACATCCACCAGGGCGACCGCCAGCGAGGGCAGGAAGTCGGACTTGGTGTTGCACAGCGCCATCGCCTCGGCCATGCTCGCACAGGTGTGGAGCTTGAGCGGCACGCCCCACACCTTGACGCCGCGCAGGGCCAGCCTCGAGACGGCGAGGACATCGGGATCGTCGTCGACGATGAGTACTTCCCATTCTTTCTGAAACATCGGGTATCTCGGCAGGAGTTTTTAAAAACTGATTCAGACGACGTGCTACAAGTCGATCGCGAGAGAAACGAATCCGTGCTACATGCCAGCCATGGACGCCTGGACCGTGCCCCGATAGCAGCCAATCGAGTACGGGTACTCGTTGTTGAGCACGTAGTGGTAGATGCTCTGCAACTTGCCGTTGAACAGGACCTCGCTCACCATGCCGTGGCACTCATCGAGCTGTGCATTGGTGATCGGCTTGCCGTCCGCGCCACGAGGACCGTAGATACCGAAACCGTCGAGTGCATATCCGACCAGCGGCGATTGCTTTCCCGCGGTGCCCTGATCCATGCACTTCCACGAATATCCGTGGTAGTGGTACTGCGTCGCATACGGGTGGCCGAAGCAGCGGTCGGTGGGCAACGCGGCATTGGGGTCGTACACGTTCAGCTGCGCATCCGGCGCCATCTCCACGTGCCACGCCGCCCCAGTAAGGGCCACGCCCGTCATCAGGCCGGAAATGCAGGTCGGCGTCGCGGACGTCTTGGGCTCGCGAGGCAACGTGACATCGAGGTCGTACGGCTGGACGGGAATTTCCGCCGCATTGGCGTAGCCCTCGGCCGGGAGCGCCGCGTAGTACGGGTACGACGATGATGACCGAGGGATTGGGAACACGCCGATCGGATGATTCGGAATGCCGTTGCCCTTGAGACGACGCGTGGTCGTCGTCTCGGTGACGGTGAAGACACTCTCCATGGTCATGCTGCCGGGGACGACGTCGATCTTCGCGATGACCACGTTGCCGCCCTGGACCCACGGCGTACTCGCTTGGGTGACTTGCTTCCCGGCCGTCTGACCAAGGACGATCGAGCTGCCGGTACCGGGGATCGCGACCTTGATGCAGGCGAAGGAGGTGTTCTTGGCGGCCGCACCGAGGAGGGTGCCGGCCGGCGCCGTTTTCAGGAAGGTCGGCGCGCCGTTGCTGTCCCAGCCGGCGTTGGCGAGATCGTCGGTCGTGGTCGGTGCATCGTCACCGCAGGCGGCGAGCAACAGTGCCGCCACCAGTCCACGGGCGATCGTCGAAGTCTGCATCTGAATACTCTGTGTACGGTTCTTCAGGAGGGTCTGCTGTCTGCCGGGCGGTAGCGCCCCGCACGTAAGGTGACGGTGGGGTCATGTATGTCAACTGCACCGTACGCCGGCATCCTCCCGTGGCGAGCGATGCCGCCGCCGGACGCGTTCAGCGCAATCCGTCAGGGTATGGCAGCATCTCACGCTCGGTGCGCGCCCTGGCCACCCATCCGAGGGTCACCGGCACGCGGTAGAGGCGTTCCGGAGCGAACCGGAGCCGGAGGGGTCAGCGCGTCCCCCCGCACCTAGCCGCCGCGTCTGGCGAGCGCTACGCTACCGCCACGAAGGCCTCATCGGCGAACGCGTACCTCCGACTCGAGCACCGCATGAAGACGACCGTTCGATTCTCTGCGGCCGCGCTCGCGCTGGCTGGCATCCTCACGGTGTCGCCCGGCCTGGCGGCGAACGCGCACGTGGCGGCTTTCCGGATTGAGGAAGCCACCGTCGAAAGCATTCAGTCAGCCATCCTGCGGCGGGAGGTCACCTCGACGCGAGTGGTTGAGCTCTACCTCGCGCGCATCAAGGCGTACAACGGCACCTGCGTGAATCAGCCCAAAGGGATGCTCGGGCCGGTCTCGACGATCAGGAACGCGGGTAAGATCAACGCGCTGATCACGCTGAACCTGCGCCCCGCCACGCGCCGCGCATGGGGCTTCGACGACCGCACGGCGCGCAGTATGACCGACGGGACGGACAACGCCGCCGGGATGCTCGACGCGCTCGAGGTTGCGGCGCGACAGGATGCCCATTTCGCGCGCACGGGCCGGCTGATCGGGCCGTTGCACGGCGTCGTGCTCGCCATCAAGGATCAGTACGACACGTACGACATGCGCACGACGTCGGGCGCCGACGCGTTCTACGCGAACGATCGGCCGCCCGATGACGCCACGTTCGTGAAACGGCTGCGCGACGCCGGCGCGATCGTACTCGCGAAGTCGAACATGGGTGAGTACGCGGCGGGCGGAATCCCCGGTACGCGCAGCACGTTCGGCGGAACCAATTGCAATGCCTACGACACCGAGCGAGACCCGGGTGCGTCGAGCGGCGGCTCAGGGAACTCGGTGGGCGCGAACCTGGTCACGTGCGCGATCGGCGAGGAGACCGGCACCTCCGTGCGTGAGCCGGCGAAGAACGCCAGTGCGGTGGGGCTCGCACCCACGCGCGAGCTGGTCAGTGCGGACGGGATGATGGATCGCGGCGTCACGACGCGCGTCGGGCCGATTTGCCGAACCGTGCGCGACGTGGCCCGAATCCTCGACGCGTACGCGGGCCACGATCCGAAGGACGAACTGACCGCGTTCAGCGTCGGCAGAAAACCGGCGCAACCCTACGCCAGCTTCGCGCGGGGCGGGCGTCTCGATGGCATCCGGATCGGTGTGGTGCGCGAGTACATGAATCGCGAACTCTTCACGGTGGCCGACAGCGAGTCGATTACGCTCATCGAGCGCGCGATCGACGACCTGCGCGCGCTGGGCGCGACGATCGTGGACCCGGGACCGGCCGGCGCGCTGTTTCAGGACGCGGTGAACCGGTACGCGCCGGTGTGGCGCAGCGAGGCCTTCATCCGGCAGTTCCGCACGCAATTCCCGGACTCGGCCAACCACTTCCCGGCGCTGATCGATCTGTACGCGGACCCCACGCGCGTGCCGCATGACTCAGGCGGTCGGCCGAACATCCGCAGCTTCGGCGGTCGTGGCGGCGGCGCGGCCGGCGGGGATGTGGGCGGCGGGAAGTACAACATGGAGACGTACCTTCGCGAGCGCGGCGATGCGAATATCAAGACGTACCGCGACCTGATCGAGAAGGCCAACTTCTGGGACGATCCGCAGTTTACGAACCGCCGGACCGGCATGATGGCTACCGATTCCGCGAAGACGTTGGCGGTCGGCGAATCGCTGCAGGATCGCTTTGCACTCCAGACGATTGTGCACGCGGTGTTCGCGCAGCAGCAATTGGACGCGGTGGTCTACCCGTCGGGCAGCGTGCCGGCGTCCATCCTCACGAACCCGGAAGAGCCGCGTAAGAATGACCGGCCTCCGGGCGTGTGGAGCTTCGTGAATAGCCGGGGCTTTCCGGCGATGACCGTTCCCGCCGGCTTCACCACGCACGTGTACGACCGGGTGCGCGTCACCACGCTTCGCGACAGTATGCCGCACGATAGCACGCCGCGCGACAGCACGCGCCTCACGGGCCCGATCCCGGCGCGGCTCCCCGTCGGGATCGACTTCCTGGGGCTGCCTTTCAGGGAGCCGGTGTTGCTGCGGATCGCGTCGGCGTACGAGACGAGGACCAAACATCGGGTGCCCCCACCCGGCTTTGGGCCGCTACCGCCGCGCGCCTCGTCGCCGCCTTGAGCTGTGGCCCGTTGAGCCCCGCTATATCGGTCGCACCCCCTAAGCCCTGAGCGGCCGCCGGTGCGACTGATCACCGCGTGGCGCGTTACGGTCTCGCCAACGCATCCCGCAGCATGAGGTACGCGGGCTTGGGGCCAAAGAGTTGATCGAATGGCAAGGCGCGTCCAAAGCCCGAGAACGTACCCGGAATCCACGAGTACTTATCGGTGAAGCCCCAGGTGGACAGCGCTTTGCAGCGAGGTTGCGCCAGGCACGCGTCAATGATGCTCCCGTACGCAGTGCCTTGCACTGCGAGGTTGTCGGTGCCATCCACCAATCGCACGTCGATTTCGGTGTAGCGGATATCGAGGCCGGCTGCGGCGAAGCGCGCCAGATTCGCCGTGAGCTGCGCCGCACTGGGCGTGGGTAACGCGAAGTGGCCCTGCAACCCAACGCCGTCGATCGGCACGCCGGCCGCTTTGAGTCGGGTGGCCAGCGCGAACAACGAATCGGATTTCCGATTCACCGTTTCCACGCTGTAGTCGCTCAGGAAGAGGCGTGCGTTGGGATCGCTGCGGCGCGCCCACACGAAGGCCGAGTCGATGATATCCGCCCCGGCCACCTCGATCCAGAAGCTGCGACGTAGTCCGGTGCCGTTGTCGGCGATCATCTCGTTGGCGACGTCCCAGCTGGTCGTCTTGCCGGCATAGCGTGCCACCACCGTTTCAATGTGCGACTTGAGCGACGACAGCAGGAACGCGCGCGTGGGAGTCCCGTCCGTGAGCCACGCGGGTTGCTGCGTGTGCCACAGAAGCACATGTCCGTACACCTTCATGTTGTTGGCCACCGCGAATTCGACGATCGTATCGGCATTGGCGAACGCGTATGTCGTGGCCGCGGGATGAATGGGTCCGAACTTCATCGCATTCTCGAGCGTGACCGAATTGAACTCTTCGGCGAGCACGCGCCGATACGTCGAATCGGCCCGCAGTGCGTCGACCGATACGGCGGCGCCAATATCGAAGCTGCGACGCTGCGCATAACCACGCAGTGATGGCGGGGGCGCGAACACGGCGAGCGTCCCGGTGCCGGTGACTAGTGCCGCGGCGGTCCGGTTCACGCGGTCTGGCGGCACCACGGCAAAGGTCTGCCACGTGGTATCGGTGAGACGGCCAATACGCAGTTGCGTCTCGACCACATCGGCGGCGAGCGATGTGGGATAGCGCAGTCGCACCGTGGCCGGAGTGGCGAACGTGATCGCTGGTGTGATCGCCACGGCGGTGCCGGCCAACAGGCGCGCGTTCGGCGTGGGCGCGGCCACCGGGCGCACCACGAACGCGGTGGGTGCCGTGAGTGCGCCGTCCGGTATCTCCAGTCGAAGCTGGCCGTTCAACGCGGTCACGGTCCCGCCACTCACCGCAATAAACCCGCCCTCGTTCACGGTCAGGAGTGCGGTGGCGGACACGGCGCCGCTGGTCGCCGAGATGGTCGTGGTGCCAGGCGTGAGCGCGGTGGCGCGTCCATCACTCGCGACCGTGGCCACGCTCACCGACGACGAACTCCAGCTGAATGTCGCGCCGGCGATGGCGGTACCGGCGGCATCGCGGGCGACGGCGGCGAGTAGCTGCGATTCACCGGGCACCAGGGAGCCGGTGGTGGGCGACACGGTCACCACCGCCACCGTTGGCGGCAGCGGGGAAGAGGTGGGCGTGGTCGGTGCGGCCTCAGCACCACCACAGCCGACCACGAACACAGTCACGAATACAGTGAGTGCCAACAGCGAGATACGATGCGGCATGACGGAGACCAAGGTGAGGTGACGACCGGGAGAACACATGAGATTATGGACCCGTGCAACGTGCGCGCCGGTCGGACGTTTCGAAAAAGGTGCGTATGCCCTGTTGCCGGACCTGTGCTTCCGGCGCTCGCCAGCCTCCCGACTCCCTCCCGGCTCCCTCCCGGTTGCCAATCGGCGACGTCTGCTCCTCGACGCGCGGGCGCCTACGCCTCATACTTCCAATGCTCCGTTCGAACTTCCCCTCCCGTATCCCGAGCCCTCTGTGAGAGCGTTTCGTTTCCTCCTCGGCGTGGCGGCGTTTGCTGCCGGATCGCTCGAGGCCCAGCAGTCCTCGCGCACGGAGCCGGTGACCGGCCTGCGCGACAACAGCACGGGCTACCACGCCCTGGTGGGCGCGCGCGTCGTCACCGCCCCCGGCCAGGTCCTGACCAACGCCACGATCGTCGTCCGCAACGGGCTCATCACCGCCGTCGGCGCCGGCATGGCGGCGCCCGCTGGCGCCCGTGTGTGGGACCTCAAGGGCCTCACGGTCTATCCGGGCTTCGTCGATGCCTCCGCCGACCTTGGCGGTGACGCGCCGCCGCAGGGTGGCGACGTGGGACCGACGCATTGGAATCCGCAGGTGCGCGCGTGGTTCAGCACGACCGCCAATTTCAAGGACGACTCCACGCGTCGCACCGCGCTGCGCTCGCTCGGCTTCGGGACGGCACTGGCCGTGCCGCGTCAGGGCATCTTCCGCGGCACCGCCTCGGTGGTCAGCCTCGGCGACGCCGGTGTGCGCGAACGCGTGCTGCGCCCCGATCTCGCGCAGGCGGTGGGCTTCCAGCGTTCCTTCGCCCTTGGCGGCATGTATCCCAACTCCTCCATGGGCACCGTCGCGCTCATGAAGCAGACGTTGATGGACGCCGAGTGGTATGGCCGCGCGTGGGGGGCCTACGAAACGAGTGGCCGCTCGTTGCTGCCGCCGGAAACGAGTGAGGCGCTGGCGGCCCTCGGCAAAGCCGTGAAGGGAACGCAGCCGGTCATGTTCGAGACCCGGAGCGAGGAGGAATACCTCCGCGCCTACAAGCTCGCGCAGGACTACAAGCTCACGCCGTGGTTTCGCGGCAACGGTCAGGAATACCGGCTGCTCGACGTGCTGAAGGGTCGCCCGCAGCCGATGGTGCTGCCGCTGAACTTCCCCGACGCGCCGAACGTGTCGAGCCCGGAAGCGGCCGCCAACGTGTCGCTGGCCGATCTCCGCCACTGGTACCTCGCGCCCACCAACCCGGCGCAGCTGGCTGCCGCCGGCGTGCCGTTCGCCATCACCGCCGACGGCCTCTCCTCGCTCACGCAGTTCCTTCCCAATCTCCGCACTGCCGTGGCACGTGGCCTCGCGCCCGACAAGGCGCTGGCGGCGCTCACGACCGTGCCCGCCACGTTCCTTGGCATCGAGAAGACGCACGGCACGATCGCCGTCGGCAAGGCGGCCAATTTCGTGATCAGCGAGGGCGATCTCTTCACCGAAGAGTCGGCCGTACGCGACGTGTGGGTGCAGGGACGGCAGTACGGTGTTACGCGACCGCCGCAGGTGGACCCCCGCGGCACATGGGCGATCACCTCCGACGATGCCGGCACGTTCAAGAACGTCACGCTGCGTCTCGAAGGGCCGCTCAATCGCATCCGTGGCACGGTGGAAATGCCCGGTCGTCGCCCGGTGCCGCTCACGGCGGTGCGGATCATCGCCGAGACCGGTCGTCTGGAAGCGACGTTCGCCGGCGAGCCGCTTGGGCAGGAAGGCTCGCTGCTGCTGGCCGGCTCGGTGAGTGACACGACGTTCTTCGGCTGGCTGTCGCTCCCGAACGGGACCGACGCCCGCTATCGCGGCGCGCGCACCGAAGCCTTCGAAGGTCCCGCCCGTGGTACGGTGGCGGTGAAGGTGCCGAAGATCGACCTGCCGTTCGTCCGGCCGTCGATGGAGTTCGGCCGCGCAGCGGCGCCGGCACAGCCGGCTGTGCTGCTGGTGCGCAACGCCACGGTGTGGACGCAGGGTTCGCAGGGTCGCTTGGAAAACGCCGACCTGCTGGTGCAGGCGGGTAAGGTCGTGCGCGTGGGGCAGAAGCTCGCCGCGCCCGCCGGCGCCGTGATCATCGACGCCACCGGCAAGCACGTCACCCCGGGACTCATCGATCCGCACACGCACTCAGGTGTGAGCGATGTGAACGAATCGGGCTTCGCGATCGTCCCCGAAGTGCAGATGGGCGATGTGCTCACGCACAACAACATCTGGTTCTATCGTCAGCTCGCCGGCGGACTCACCACCACGATGATCAAGCACGGGTCGGCCAATCCGATCGGCGGCGAGAACGTGTTCGTAAAAATCCGGTGGGGCTCGCTCCCCGACGAGTACAAGATCGTGGGCGCGCCGCGCACCGTGAAGTTCGCGCTCGGCGAAAACCCAAAGCGCAGCCAGACGCGCTATCCCAACACGCGCATGGGCGTGCAGGAAATCATTCGCGACCATTTCCTGGCCGCGCGTGACTACGAGAAGGAATGGAAGGCCTGGGAGAAGACGAAGACGGGCCTTCCGCCGCGCAAGGATCTGCGCATGGAAGCACTGCTCGACATCCTCAACCAGAAGCTGCTCGTGTCGTCGCACGGCTATCGCGCCGACGAGTTTCTGGCGCTGGTTCGCCTCGCCGAGGAATTCGGCTTCCGCATCCAGACGCTGCAGCATGGCGTGGAAGCGTACAAGATCGCCAGTGAACTCAAGAAGTCGGGGGTGGCGGCGGTGGTGTGGAGCGACTGGGGCGCGTTCAAGCTCGAGGCGTATGATGCCACGTCGTACAACGCGCGTCTGCTCATGGAAGCGGGCGTGGTCACGTCGCTGCACTCCGACGACGCGGAAATCTCGACGCGCATGAACTGGGAAGCGGGCAAGCTGCTCCGCTCAGGCGTGAACGAAATCGACGCCCTCTCGACGGTCACGATCAACGCGGCCAAGGCCATCGCGGTCGACAAGACCTTGGGCTCGCTCGAAGCCGGCAAGGACGCCGACTTCGTGATCTGGAACGGCAACCCGCTGTCCCAGTTCACCAAGGCCGAGCAGACGTGGGTGGACGGCAAGAAGTATTTCGCGCTCGACGACGACAAGGTGCTCCGCGAGGATGTCGCCAAGCAGCGCGCGCAACTCATTCAGGCCGTGATCGCGGCCGGTGCCACCGAGACGCCCGCTGCTGGTCCGGCGCGTGGTCGCGGCGGTGAAGGAGCGCGCAAGTGATCTGTCCATTCCTTTCGACCAATCACACCATGCGAACCATGAACACCACTGCGCGCCTCGCGACGCTGGCGCTGGCGACGGCGGTGGCCGGACTGCTTGCCCCTCGCGCGGCGATCGCGCAGGAGCGCATGACGGTGGCACCGCAGGAGCAGCCGGTCGTGCTGCGCGGCGCCACGATCCACACGGTCACCAAGGGGACGATCACCAATGGTACGATCGTGCTCGATCGCGGCAAGATCACGGCGATCGGCGGCCCTGAGGTAGCAGTACCACGCGGCGCCAAGGTGGTGGATCTGGCCGGCAAGCACATCTATCCCGGTCTCATCGACGCCTACAGCACGGTCGGTCTCACCGAGATCGGTTCGGTCGACGTGTCGAATGACATCCGCGAACAGGGCGACTTCAATCCGAATGTGCGTGCCGAAGTCGCGGTGAACGCGGAGAGCCGGCACATCGGTACGACGCGTTCGGCGGGCGTGTTGGTGGCCTTCAGCACGCCGGAGGGTGGCGTGATTTCCGGGCTGTCGTCGGCGATGTCGCTGGAAGGCTGGACGTGGGAAGAGATGTCGATGAAGGGCGCGGCCGCGCTCAACGTGAAGTGGCCCGACCCCAATGCGCGGCCGGGCGGCCGGTTCGGCGGTGGTGGTCCCGGCGGTCGCGGTGGTCCGGCCGGTCCGCCACCGAAGACCTATGCCGAACAGGTGGAGCAGATCAAGGAGTGGTTCTCCGAGGCCCGTGCGTATCGCGACGCTGTGAAGTCCAATCAGACCGTACGCACGGATTCACGCTACGCCGCCATGATTCCGGCGCTCGATGGCGCGATCCCCGTGGTGGTGGCCGCTGAAGGCGCGGCGCAGATCAACGACGCGATCACGTGGGCCAAGGCCGAGGGCGTGAAGCTGGTGATTCGCGGCGGGCGTGATGCGCTGTTCGTTGCCGATCGCCTCAAGGCGGAAAAGATCACGGTGATTCTCACGTCCACGATGTCGGCGCCCGACCGGCAGTACGAGAGCTACGACAACGCCTACGCCACGCCGGGCAAGCTGCACGCGGCTGGTGTGAAGTTCGCGATTGCCGGTGGCAGCGGTGGCCTCTACAGCTATCGCTTGCCGTGGGAAGCCGGTGTCGCCGTAGCGTTCGGCTTGCCCGAGGAAGAAGCGCTCAAGGCGGTGACGATCAACGCCGCCGAGTCGATGGGCATTTCCGACAAGGTAGGCTCACTGGAAGTCGGCAAGGAAGCCACGCTGCTGATCACTACTGGTACGCCGCTGGACATGACGAGCAACATCATCCAGTCGTACATCCAGGGTCGTGAGATCAACATGATGGACATCCACAAGCTCTTCTTCCAAAAGTACATGGAGAAGATCAAGCAGCAGGCACCGAAGAAAATCACGCCGTAACGGCGTCATCGCGCGGCAAGACGGCGAGCGATAACTTGGGATTCCGCGCCGGCACGACGCTGGTCTCCCTTTCGCTCGCCGTCCCCGCTCATGACTGTCGCACACGATTCTGCTGTCTTTCATATCTGTCACCGCGAGGCGGCGGTGCAGGCGCGGGCGGCGGGCCATTACCGCGCTGACAGCCTCGATGGCGAGGGCTTCATCCATCTGTCGCGTGCGCATCAAGTGTTGCCGACCGCCGCGGCGTACTTCGCCGGTGTGCCCGATCTCGTGCTGCTCGTCATCGATCCCACGCTGCTGACGGCGCGGCTTGTGTACGAGCCACCGGCACCGCTGCCCTCGTCGTCACCGAAGGACACCGTGGGTGGTGAGCTGTACCCGCACTGCTACGGGCCCATCGACCTGGCGGCGATCGTCGACGTGATGGAGCTTGCGCACTTTCCGGGAGTGGCGGTGCCTGCCGACACTATGGCTCTGCTCCGCCAATATCGATTCATGCGACTGCCGATCGAAGGCACCCTGTATCGCGAGACGTGGCGCTCGACCGATGGGGACACCACGGCTGCGCCTGCCGGCACCGCCATGATCGGTTGCTATGCCGAGACGTTAGGCAGCCTGTCGCGCTTTCATCGACTCACACGCGACGAAGTGTGGCACGCCTATGCCGGCGATCCGTTCGTGCTGCATCTGCTGCACGAGGACGGCAGCACCAGCGACGTGTTGATGGGTACGGATCCCCTCGAGGGTCAGCAGGTGCAGTACGTAGTTCCGGCCGGTACGTGGCAGGCCGGGTGTCTGCTCCCCGGTGGCCGGCATGCGCTGTTCGGATGTACGATGGCGCCGGGATTCACACCCGACTGTTTCGAGGCCGGGCGCGTGGATGATCTGACGGCGCGCTACCCGCACGCCGCCGCGATCATCGCTCGGCTTGGCGTGACGGGTGGGGAAACGCGGTTGCCCGACGTCCTTGCGTAGAAGACTCGATCGCGCCGCGAGCGCCGTCCGATGCTTTCGTGGTAGCCGTTCCGCCAGTAGCCGGTAATTTTGCGACCATGCATCAGACTCTCGTCGCGCTCGCGCTAATGGCCGTGGCGGTCACGCCGCTCGCCGCCCAACCGTTTACGGTCGCTGCTTCCGCCTGGGATTCCGAGGTGTACGGGAACCACCGCGCGGTCGTCGATGTCACGACCCCGGGGCGATTCGTGCTCGCCGGTGTCGCGTGGCGGCGTCCCGACCGGAACCCGAACAGCAAGGGCGTGATCGTGGTCGCCGCCCGAACCAATCGGCGCGTGACGAACGTGCTCCGGCGCTCGACCACGCAGGCACTCGGTGAATTTGCCTTTGAGCCGATCGACGGACCGGGACGCTACTACCTGTACTACCTGCCGTATAAGTCGGGCGGCCGCTCCAACTATCCGAGTGTCACCTATCTGCCTGACACGGCGACGGCGGATCCCGCTTGGCTCGGGGCGCTGCGTGATACCAACGCACCCACGGCGCGCGTGCTCCGCTTCGAAGCGGTCGACTCGCTCAATGCGTTCGCACCCATGCAAGTGATTGCCACGCCGAGTGAGGTCGAGTCGCTCCGACGTCAGCAGCAGCGCCAGCCGTTCCTCGTCTTCCCCGAGGACCGGATGCATTCGATTCGCATGCGCGACCAACTGCCGCAGCGGTGGGCGGTGCGCGGCCCGACCACGACCTTCCGCGATCAGGCGCGCCGCGGTGAGTTCCTGGCCTTCCAGCTGGGCGTGTACGCGATGCAGTCGCTGCGCAACGTGAAGGTCGTGTTCGGCGATCTGCGCAACGGCACGCACACGCTCCCCGCTGCGCGGCTCACTTCGATCAACAACGGCGGGATCGGCTGGGACGCGCGCGCCTTTACCGCTCGGGTCGATGTGCCCGCGGGCCAGGTGCAAGCGATGTGGTGTGGCCTCGACGTGCCGTTACGCGCGGCCCCCGGGACATACACGGGCGAGGCGACGATCATCGCCGACGGGACCGCGCCCGTGACGGTGCGCCTCACGGTGGTCGTGCGGGCCGACTCGGTACTGGCCGGCGGTGCGGACGAGCCCGAGAAGCTCACACGCCTGCGTTGGCTCAACTCCACGCTCGGCCAGCGCAACGACGTCATCGCTCCTTACACGCCAATCGCCGTGGAGGGACGCACGCTGCGCATCCTCGGCCGACGCATCACGCTTGGTGCGAACGGGCTTCCGGCGAACATCGAGACGTTCTTCACGCCCGAGATGACGGGGATCGGTACCACGGCGAATCCCGTGCTGGCCGCGCCCATGCGTCTCGACGTCATGCCGGTGCCGTCGCCTGAGGCGTCGGGCGCGGAGTCAGGCGCGCGCGTATCACCGTCCGGCGATTTCCGCTTCACTCGCCAGGAGCCGGGCACCGTGCAGTGGACGGCCACTACCGAGGCGGGCGCGTGGGACCTCGAGGTGCGCGGGACACTCGAATTCGACGGCAATCTCAGCTACGAGATGCGGCTCCGCGCCAAGCGCACCGTGTCGCTCGCTGATGTCGCGCTCGAGATACCGTATGCGCGCAGCGCCGCCACCTACGCGATGGGACTCGGTCTCAAGGGGCAGCAGCGTCCGCCCCTGCTGGACTGGCGCTGGGACGTTGCGAAGAAGAATCAGGATGGTGCCTGGCTTGGTGGCGTGAATGCCGGCCTCTCGTTCACGCTGCGGGATGAGCACTATGTGCGCCCGCTGAATACCAATTTCTATCTGCAGAAGCCGCTGCTGCTCCCGTCCTCGTGGGGCAATGCCGGCGCGGGTCGCATTACGTGGCGCGACGCACCGACGGCGGTCGTGGTACGCGCCACCAGCGGTGCGCGCACGATGCAGAGCGGCGACACGCTGCGCTTTGACGCGCGCTTTTTGGTCACGCCGTTTCATCCCCTCGATACCGATGCGCAGTGGTCGCGGCGCTTCTATCACCGCTACTCGCCCGTGGACTCGGTCATCGCCGCCGGCGCGTCGGTCGTGAATATCCACCACGCCAACGCCATCAACCCGTACATCAACTATCCGTTCATCGCGCATCGCGAGATGAAGGCGTACATCGACGAGGCGCACCGTCGCGGGCTGCAGGTCAAGATCTACAACACCGTCCGCGAGCTCTCCAACCGCGCCTTCGAAACCTACGCGCTGCGGTCGCTCGGCCATGAGATCTACTCCTCCGGTCCCGGCGG
Organism: uncultured Gemmatimonadota bacterium; assembly: GCA_903894655.1. Taxonomy (GTDB): domain Bacteria; phylum Gemmatimonadota; class Gemmatimonadetes; order Gemmatimonadales; family Gemmatimonadaceae; genus Gemmatimonas. Next base: position 13,070 of record CAITQY010000050.1, on the reverse strand, counting down.
CGGATACTCCTGGCTTCAGGAGCACCTCGAGGACGACTTCATCGCCGCCTGGTTCGTGCCCACGCTCAAGGACGCCGCCGTCGTGAACAGCGGCATGAGCCGCTGGCACAACTACTACGTCGAGGGCATCAGCTGGCTCGTGAAGAACGTCGGTATCGACGGACTGTACCTCGACGATGTCGCATTCGACCGCACCACGATGAAACGGGTGCGCCGCATGCTCCGGCAGGACGGGAGACCGGGCATCCTCGACCTCCATTCTGCCAACCAGTACAACGAGCGCGATGGATTCATCAACAGCGCGATGCTGTACATGGAACTCTTTCCGTACATCGACCGGCTCTGGTTCGGCGAGTACTTCGATTACGAGAAGAGTCCGTCCGACTTCTGGATGACCGAGGTCAGCGGCATCCCCTTCGGCTTGATGGGCGAGATGCTCGAGGGTGGTGGCAACCCGTGGCGCGGCATGGTGTACGGAATGACGAACCGCATGCCATGGTCCGACAACGCCGATCCCCGTCCACTCTGGAAGCTCTGGGATGATTTCGGGATGCAGGGCGCGAAGCTGTTCGGCTATTGGTCGCCCAACGTGCAAGTGCGGACCGGACGTGAGGACGTCAAGGCAACCGTGTTCCGACAGGAAGGCCGCGCGCTGGTCGCTATCGCGAGTTGGGCGGCCGACACCGTGCGCATCGTCCCGACGATCGATTTCGGCGCGCTTGGTATCGATCCGACGCGGGCGACCATTGTTGCGCCCGCGGTTGGCGCCTTGCAGCAGGCGCGCACGGTCCCGACGGGCGAGGCCATTACGTTGGCGCCGGGCAAAGGCATCCTGCTCGTGATCAAGTGAACGCGGTCGTCACGGCATCGTCGCCAATGCCTTCTCGATGCGCCGCGCGAACTCGAGGGCAGAGATCTCCTGTCCCTTGAACATCCACTGATTCAACACCGCCACGGTGCGCGTTTTCGGGAAGACGAACAGATATTGTCCGCCGTACCCCCGCGCGGAAAACGCGCCGGCATCCTGCAGTACGCCCGGACCGACGGTCCACCACATCAGGCCGTAGTTCGTGCGCATGGGGGGCTGCCCGGGCTTGGTGGGCAGTTGCCCGCGCACCGACTCGGCCACCCACGCCGCGCTCACTAACCGCGTACCGTTCCACACGCCCTGATCCAGCATGAGCTGACCGATCTTGGCGAGGTCCGACGGCTCGAGGTACACGCCCCCTTCGGAATCGGTGAGTCCACCCGACGAGCGCTTCCAGTGGAAGCGCGTGATGCCGAGCGGGGCAAACAGATACTGGTCGGCGTACGCTTGCAGGTCCATGCCGGTCGCGCCACGGAACACTTCGGCCAACAGCGCCGCGGCGCCGTCGTTGTAGTGGTAGCTGCTCCCCGGTGTGGTGGCCATCGGTTGCGCGAGCACCATCGACACCCAATCGGCGCTGGTCTCCATGCGTTGCGTGATGTCGTCATTGCTGCCGTAGCCGCCGCCCTCCGGCCAGTCGATGCCCGACGTCATCGTGAGTAAATGCCGGATCGTGATCTGCTTTCGCACCGAATCGCGAAAGGCGTTGGCATGCGCTGGCAGGAAGCGGGCAATGGGCTGATCGATCGTGGTGATCGCGCCGCGCGTGATGGCCACGCCGTACGCCAGCGACGTGATGCTCTTGCTGACCGACTGCAACGTGTGCAGCGCACTGCCCTGATAGAACGGATGCCAGTTTGTATCTTGATAGTTGTACGTGCCCGGCGGCGATTTCATCGGATACACCCCGGTATAGCTGCGCGGAAAGGTGCGCGAGATGAGGGGCACGCCATCGCGCATCACGTGCAGCGCGTCGACGTAGCCGAAGTCGCCACGGGCGGCCGAGTCGGCAAAGGCGGTGAGCGCATCGGTGTGTTCGGCCGATCGCAGTGCGCAGCACGGCGTGTCACGGTGCCGCGCGAACCAATCCGTGATATACGCCACCTTCGCCATGTAGTGACTGGGCCGAACGCGCGCCCCATGCGGTTCGCCCGGCAGTCGCACGAGTTCGGTGGGAACGCCGCGCAAGCGGAGGGCGGTGAACCACTCTTCCGATTGGCCAAAGGGCGTGCGATAGTCGGCGTCTCCACCCATCACGAGGGTTGGGGTTTGCACGCTCGCCACGCGCGACAAGGGTGATTGTGCCCAGTAATGCGTGGGATTCTCCCACGGCGTCCCCCGCAGCCAGTGTCCCTGAAAATTTGCGCCCATGTCCGCGGTCAACACTTCGCTGGTCCAATTCACGACGGGATACAGCACCGCCGCCGCCCGGAATCGCGACGTGCTCGCGGTGAGCCACGCGGTGAGCAATCCACCACCGCTGCCGCCGGTCACGTACAGCTGTGCCGGATCCGCCATGCCGCGCGCGACCAGCGAATCGACCGCGGTCAACAGATCGTCGGCATCGTTGCCGGGATACGTCTTGTCGATGAGCCGCGCAAACGCTTCGCCGTAACTGGTGGAGCCGCGCGGATTCACGTAGAGCACGACGTAGCCCTGCGCCGCCATCCATTGCTTCTCGAGATCGAACCGATCGCCATACGCCATGAACGGACCGCCGTGGATCTCGAGAATCAGCGGATATTTCTTACCGGGCGTGTAGCCGGGAGGCGTGATGACCCACGACTGAATCGGTAGACCATCTTTCGAGGACTTCGACCAGAAGGAACTCACCTGTCCCACCTGCCGCTCGGCGAGCAGGTCGTCGTTCACCGCCGTGAGACGCGTCGCTCGTGTGTCACCGGGAGCGGTGAACCAGAGGTCCCCCGGTGACATCGCCGATCCACGGGTCATTGCCAGAGCACCGCTACGACTGAGCGAGAAGGCCTGTCCCCCGCCGTACGCTTGCAGATCGCTCGCCAGGGAGTCGGCCATTAGCGAAGTCGACCCGTCGAGCGCGATGCGCCACAGGCCGGCCCGCCCTTCGCGATCGGCCAAGAAGAGCAATCCACTCCCGTCGGGGAGCCACGCGGGGCTCTCGACGGCCGCATCGAACCCGGCTGACAGCAGCTTGGGCTTCGCGTCGGCCTCGCGCGACATCAGCCACAGCCGCGGTTGCGTCCAGGCGTGACCGGAATCGGCCACGCTGACAAAGGCGAGCCACTTCCCACCGGGCGACACCGCGGGCGATCGGTTCGTGCCGCGACGACGGAACACGGGCGTCACGGCGCCGTCGCGCACGCGGACCTCGAACAGGTCGGACGACCGCGCGGTGAGATCGGGTGACGGATTGCCGTTCGCGGTCACAATGAGCGAGGTGCCATCGGGTGCCCAGATGCCTGGCGTCGCGCCGTAGGCGCGGCCGAACTGCAGCACCCCACCGGAGGTCAGGCGGCGCGGCGTGCCACCAGCGGACGGCACCACGAACAACTCAGCGCGACCGGTTGGTAGCAGACCGGCACCATCGCTGCGGTACTGAACATCGGTGGCCACGATCGCCGGCGGCGCCCACGTGGCGCCCTGCGGCGCGACTGGTAATCCAGTCGGGACGCGCGACGGCGACGCGACCAGCATCGCGAACGCGATCTGCGACCCGTCGGGTGAGACGGCGAACCATTCCGGCGCGGCGGGCAAGGTCGCGAGCCGTACCGTCTCCTCACCGTTCACATTGCGCCGGAACAGCTGCGTGGTGCCGTCCACGTCCGACAGATAGACAATGGCGTCGCCCGTCGGGGTCCATTGCGGGGCGCGATCATTGCCGTCCGCTGCAGTCAGCCGTCGATGCGACGATCCGTCGGCATTCACCATCCAGAGTTGCGACCGCTTGCTGTCGCGCATGATGTCGTAACTCTGTCGCACGTACACGATGCGCTTCGCATCGGGCGAGAGGCGCGGATCGTTGGCGGTTTCCAAGCGAAACACGTCGAGCGGTGCGAGCGGTGTCGGCGCACGTGGTGTTTCTGCACGTGGCGTTGCTGCGCGTGGTGCCGTCGCCGTGCGCGTTGTCGCGCGCGTCAGGTCGCTCCCCTCTGGTGGGGTGCGGTAGCCCACCTGCGCCAGCCGCGGTGCACTGTTCGCGTCGCGCACGATGCCCCACGGGGTGACCGGTGTGTTGTGCAGGAACCCCCGCACCTCGGCCTCGGAGATTGGCGACACGGTGCGCTGACCGGGGCGGTACCAGCTATCCACTTTCTGCCACGCGCCGGCCACGCGTGCGAGGACGATATAGTGATTCGCCGAACTTGCCGTGGGGGCCCGGCTCGGTCGTGCGCCACGACTGATGTCGGCATCGGCGCCCACGATGAACACGGCATCCCCCGCGCGACGCAGATAGGCCTCCACCGCGCGCGTGCGGTCTCCCATGGTGGCCAGCGTGGTTCCGAAGAGCGGTTCCGCGCGGAGTCCCAGCACGTCGAGGATGCGATGAAACTCATCGGCCGCCGAACGACGCGAGGTGACGATCGCGCCACTCGCGTTGACGATCGGTTTGGTGGACCCGATCAGCCCCGCCACGCCATCCACATCGGCGTGTCGATACAGGTAGTCTTGCACCCGATGCGCCGTACCGATCGTATGGTCTACCGGCAGGCCAAGCAGTCGCGCCACCACGTCGACATCTCCGCCCAGCAACAGATACGCGTTCAGCGACGCGGCGGCGCCGCAGCGGGCCTCGTCGCTTCGCGTATCGTCGAGCAGATCCAGCTGCGTGAGATACGACACGCGCGCGAGCGCTGACGCGGTGCTTAGGGTGTCGGTCTCGCGACCCTGCGCGCCGGCGTGGCGTGGCGCGACCAGGGCGGCAAGCAATCCCAGGATGAGCAACCGGTTCATTTACCGTTGGCGCGGAATGTCGAGGGACGGACTGCGCCCGAAGAAACCCACGGGCTTGATCGCAAAGCTGTGCCACGCCACCGGCATCACGGGCCAGTCTTCCGGGCGCGGCACATGATGGAAGCCGAGCGTGAGCCAGGTGACCACGTCGGTATTGGCGATGGCGCGGTTAGCGGACGTCCACTTCGGGAGGCCGTCACCGGCCACGCTGTTGGTGGGATAGTCGCCGCTCGCGTACAGCTCGGCCGGCGCGTACGGCGTGGTCCAGAGCGTATGATCCACGAAGCCGGCGCGCTGGCGCATGTAGTCGTCGGGACTCATCAGCGACATCGCGCCGTGGCCTTCGATTTCGTAGCCCACCGGCCACCCGAACGGGTTGTTCACCGCCGGATTCACAATGCGCCACACTTCCGGCGCATTCATGGCCGACCTGCGCATGCCATCCTTCTCCGTTTGCGCCGTGAGCGTATTCACCGTCCAGACGCTGCGCCGCGGATTCTCCTTGGGCAGCGTGGTGGTCTGCAGCTTGTCTACCATCAACGAGTTCTGCGTGCCGTCCACATCCATGTCGAGACGGAACGAGAAGAAGTGGCTGTGGTTCACGCCCACGAGTTTGTTGGCGATCATCCGCCCGTAGTCGTTGTCCTTGGGCGTGCCGCTGGCCGCCTTCACCTGGTCCATACCCGTGGCGCCCAGGTTCACCGTGATCGCGCCATCCTGGCCCAGCACCCAGTCGAACAGGTAGTCGTAGTTGCCGGCGTTCATGTACATGCGCAGCACGAGATCGGTACGCGGCCGCGCTTCGTTCACGCCGCCGCCGGCGCGCGTGTGCCGCCACGCCACGTCTCCGGTGTTGCGCTCGAACAAACACGCCGTGCGCTGACGCTCGCGCGGGGCGCCTTTCGCGGTCACCACATAGCTGTGGAAGTAGGTGGCGTACTCCGGGCACTCCACGCCGGGCTCGAGCGAGCTGGCGATGCCGCCGAACGAAAACGGGTAGGTGCCGAGGTCGAAGTAGCCCTGGTAGTTCCACGGATCGGTGGGGTCCATGTATGGCACGAACAGCTCCGACAACGAGCCCTGATACATGACCGAGCGTTCCTTGCCGGCATCGACGTAGCGCACGCGCGAAAGCACCAGGCCGCGACGCATGTCCATGCGGAAATGGAACTTCCAGTTCTGCCACGCGACTTCGTGTCCGTTCAGCGTGTATGACGCGCCCTTGGGTTGCACCATCGTCACCGCATTCACGGCGGCGCGCGTGGGACCGATTTCCTCGGGCGAATGCCCGTCGGGCAGTCCGCTGCGCGCGCTGGCCACGTCCACGATGCGCAGCACCTTTTCGTTGGTGAGATCCACCACGACCACAAACCCGCTGAACGACTCACCGTAGCCGGAGATGCGACCGCGTTCATCGCCGCAGGTCACGTGCAACACGCGCGTGTTGCGCTCCTCGGGCAAATCGAAATACCCGTTGTTGGCCGGGCTGCAGGACACATGGGTGAAATCGGTCACCCCACGCTGGCGCAGTGCCGCCTTCACCCGCGGGTCCTTCATGGCGACGGCTTCCGCCGCGTCTGATTCGGGGCCGCTGTTCATGAACTGCTTGCCGGGCAGCTGCGTCCACGACACCAGCTTCTTGCCCGTGATGTCCACCACCGCTTCGTACCCGAACTTCCCCTGCGTGAGATGCACCGTGGCTTCGCGCGTGAGCGGCTGCCCCGGCTGCCACGCCAGCACGGCGCTCTTGGCCGGTTCCTTGAGCCCCTCGTACAGCAGGCGGAAGGTGGAGTCGAGCTTGCCCGACGCCTGCAGCGCGTCGTAGATCGCCCAGTGCTCCTTAGCCGAGAGCTGATCGAGCGGATGCACCGGAGTTTGGGCCTGCAGCGCGGTGCCGGTGGCGACGAGAATGGTCGCCGCGGCGAGGAGGACGCGGTGTGCGCCGCCACAGGACGAAGGTGCAGGGCTCTTCAAGGAGGATCTCCGGAGATTGGAGCGGGACGAAAGGATCTGCTGCGGTGAAGGTGCCCCGTAGGCCGTGAAATGCAAGTTTCCGGCAACGGGGCCCCAGGTGCCTATGGCGTCGGCGCTGTGCGTCGACGCGATTCGCGATCAGACGGAAGATCGGGGTGGAGTCAGCAGCAGCGTTTCCACCGCGGCGTGGTCGCCGCCACGCGGGCCATTCTTGGCCCCGTGGCGGCCCCAGCCCAGTGGCGTATCCTGATGATGGGCATCCCGCGCCGTGAGCAAGGCACGCCCCGGTGGCGTGCTGAGCAGCACGGTCACCGTGGCCGCCGAGCCCTGCCACGACGCGCAATGCAGCGCCGTGCCGGAGTCGTGGCCTGGCGTCGCCGGGTCGAAGCCCAGCTCCAGCATCAACGCCACCGCCGGCGCATCACCGTCCCACGCGGCATCGGTGATCGCGCGATGGTCCTGCGCACCGAGTGATGCGACGAGGCCGGGGTCCTCACGCACGATCGCACGCGCCGCCTCGACATCCGTGCGGCGACAGGCCAAGCGCAGCCGCTGCACCGGCGTGGCGAACGGCAGCATCGCCGCCAGTGTCTCCTCGTGTCCGAACTGGGCGGCGACTTCCAGCGGCGAGCGGTTGCCGCCAATGGTCCAGAAGTACATGTGAAAGCTGCTGGGCTTCATCTCGGCATACGCACCGCGACCCGTCTGCTCGTCGAGTAACGTGGTCGTGTGCTGAAGAAGGTCACGCGCGCGATCGGTGAGCCCCAGTGCAGCCGTCATGAAAATGTCGGCGTGGGCGCCTCGCTCGACGAGATACTGCGCCAGCGCGTAGCGCCCGGCGTCGCGCGAACGCTCCAGCATCCACTCGGCCGGCGTCGCGCGATGATCCACGTCGCGCGCATCGATGTCGGCGCCGGCGTCGAGCAAAAGGTCGATCACGCCGCGTGAACGCGCAAAGTGCAATGGGGTCTGTCCATCACCACCGCGCTCTGCTACGCACGCAGGGTTGGCGGCGATCATCGCCGCCAGCAGTGCGGCATCATCGAGATGGGCGGCGGCGCAGGCGTCGGGAATCGCACCGGCGGCCAGCAGTCGAGCCGCCGCGGCACCCGTGGCTACATGCAGCGCATGGAACGGCCCGGCCCACCACGCGCTGCGCACGTTCGGGTCGGCGCCGAATTCGAGCAGCACATCCACCATCGCCGCGTCGTTGGCATAGGCCACGATGGCCGGCGCGTTGTACGCGAAGAACGGGGCGTTGATGAGCGGACGAAACTGCGCGTGCTCCGACAGCAGACGGCGCATTGCGTCGGTGTCGCGTCGGTGCATCGCGTCGTGCAACTGCTGGATGGGCGTCGGCGCCATTGGCGAGGTGGAGCCTGGAGTTGTCATCGGCGTTGTTACTTCCCCGCAATCTGTTGGCGTATCCGTTCCAGCAGCAGGAGCTCGAGAGCGCCCGTGGAGCCGCACCCGGCCGATCGTCGTGCGCCCGGGTCCAAGTCCTGCGCCCCCGCCACGAAGGCCAATCGCAGGCGACTTTCAGCCGCGCCCGTCTGTTCGATCCAGACCATGACCGCCATGGTCACGCGCCAGGTATCCGCCTGTGGTCCGCTGAGCCCAACGCCGCAGTCCACGTATGTGGACAACCGTGCGTTCCCCAGCCGACGCAGCCGCGTGAATCCTGCGTTGCCGACCAATCCCACCGGATCGTTCGTCGTGACCGGAATGCTCAAGGCCTCGAGAACCGCGATGGTCGCTGCGCGCGTGGCCTCCTGGCCGGCCGGGATAGCCTCGGGCGTGGTTGCGGCCGAATCAAGCGACAGCGATTGATTGTAGCCGGGCAGACGTACGCGGACCGGGGCAATCTGTGCGGACGCCTGGCGACCGAACGCCATGCACACGAGCATGGCCACGGCGACAGTCACGTACACGCGCAGGGAGTCCGTTCGACGGCCTCGTATCGGCATGGTACCCATAGGCTGGACAGTTTCGAGGTGGTCTTCGTGCCTGAATACTGCGCGTGTGCCGCCTCGAGCGGAACGCTACCCGGCGAGCAAATTGCGCTCCAGTCACGCTTGACCCGCTTCTATTCCGCGTGCTCACTTGCATTGAGCACGAACGAGCGTCGCATCTGCCCGGCAATCCGCCCTCGGGTTCCGCAGGTTACACTTTTTCCGGCCAGCCACACCATGTCCACCAGTCTTCCCGCACAGGCCGTTGAGGTCCCGCACGCCATGACCACCACGGCGTTCGACTTGCCGGGCTATCGCATCGACGCGTCGCTCGGAATTGTCCGTGGTGTGGTGGTGCGCTCGCGCTCCGTCTTCGGGACCTTGGGGGCCACGCTGCAGACGGTGATGGGCGGCAACATTTCGCTCTTTACCGAGCTGGCCGAGCGGACGCGCGCGCAGGCGTTCGATACGATGCTGCATCAGGCGCACCTCGCGGGCGCCAACGCCGTGATCGGCGTGCGCTACGACGCCAACGAACTGATGCAGGGCGTAACGGAAGTCTTGTGCTATGGCACGGCGGTTCGGGTGGAGCGCGCGTAACCGTCAGAGCGTCACGCGCACCGACGCGAGTACACTATGTTGTGTGCGTCAGGAGCGGGATCTCATCGCGGACCGGAGGGTGATTGGCAGGAGCGTCCTCGTGGCGAAACGGCGCCGCGTTCTCCGCGCAGTGCGCGGTGCTCGGGCTTCGTACGGTTCGCACAATCGACCAGCTCAACGCCGCCTACCGACCGCTAATTGCGCAGTGGCATCCGGATCGTCATCACGGTCAGGCGACGCATGCTGTTGCCGTTGAACGGGCGACGGCGATCAATGACGCGTATGCGTTCTTGCTGGCGGCGCTCGAGCGCGATGGCGATGGTGAACACGCACCGGTGCATGTACCCGCGGTGGCATCGCGCGACGGATTTCCCGATCCCTCGGTGCTCGAAATCTTCGTGACGCCGTCGAACATCATCTCCGTGGGCTACAACAGTGCCACCGCCGATCTGTTCGTGAAATACCTAGGCCATCGCATTTATCGCTATCGCGGCGTGCCGCCCACCGTGGTGGAGGCGTTACTCAGCGCCCCGTCAGCATCGACCTTCGTGAGTGCACACGTGGATCGGCACTACGCATCCGAAGCGATCCCACGCACCCGTTGAGTGGCGCGTGGAACCCGTGCCGTCGACGAGAGACGCGTGTCGGGAACTCCCGCCGGAAGTTCAGGTTTTCCCCTACGCGAGCGCCCCGAAACGGCCCGTAATGCTTGTGTAGCGGTACCGCATCCGGTACTGCCACACGACCCAACGGGAGGACCCCACCATGCGCTACCTCACGATTCTGGCCATCGGCCTTGCGACGCTTTCTACCAACGCCTCGGCCCAGCAGACCCAGCCTCCGACGCGCTTGCCGGTGACGCGCGTGATCGGTGATACGATGCAGATGGTCACCGTGCAGAACGATCGATCTACGCCGGTGACCGTCTACCTCGAGTCCGCTGGCTTCGATCGTCGTTTGGGCGTGGTCGCGGCCGGCGAGGTGGCCACGTTGCCGTTGCCGGCGTGGGCGGTGAAGGGTCGCCGCATGGTGCGTCTCCTAGCTCAACCAGAAGGGTCCGGCGTGAGTGTTGCCACTCCGCGCTTCGCGGTGTCGGGCGCGGTGCGGATCGGGTTGGTGGTGCCGTCCAGTGGCATCGCCAGCATCGACAGCGTGCCCGTGCCGCTCACGGCTGAAGAGCGCGCGAGCACCACGATCACGATCGACAACCCGCGCAACACGCCCATGACCGTGTTCGCCGAACAGGGGCTGCGCTCGGTTCGTCTGGGCGAAGTGTCGGCGAAGACGCAGGCCACGCTCTCGTTCCCGAAAGATCTGATCGCCCGTGGTGACGCGATCCGCGTGTTTGTCCGTCCCGTGGGCGGCATGGATGTGGCCACGCGCCCGCTCAACCTGAAGACGGGCGATCACATCGCCGTGGACATCGTCTTCTAAGACTGTCGTGCCGCAGGTGGTGTCTCGCACGTCCGGCGCACCGCGCATAGCTTGATAGAATGGGAGCGGCGGCCGAACTGATCACGAGAGCAGAGCACCGCGTTCCGGTGCCCGGCGGAAGTCTCTTCGTTCGCGAATGGACACCGCCGCTCCTGGTCGACGGCGCGTCGCCAGTCGTGCTGCTGCACGACTCACTCGGCTCGGTCGAACTGTGGCGCGGGTTTCCCGAACGCCTCGCACGCGCGGTGCGGCGGCCAGTGATCGCGTACGACCGGCTCGGCTTCGGACAGTCGTCGGCGCGTCACGATCCGCCGTCGTTGCGCTTCATCGATGAAGAGGCCGAGCTGTACTTCCCGGCGGTTCGAGAGGCGCTTGGCTTCTCCGACTTTTCGCTGTTCGGTCACAGCGTGGGCGGCGGCATGTCCCTCGTGATTGCCGCCGCGATGCCGGACTACTGTCAGCACGTGGTCTCGGAGTCGGCGCAATCGTTCATTGAACCGCACACGCTCGATGGCATACGGGCGGCGAAGGTGCAGTTTGCCAATCCGGCCGCCTTCGCCAAGCTCACGCGATATCATGGGCAGAAAGCGCAGTGGGTGCTGGACGCCTGGACGGACACGTGGATGTTGCCGGCGTTCGCCAACTGGACACTCGACCCGTACCTGAGCGGTGTGCGCTGCCCGACGCTCGTGATTCACGGCGACGCGGACGAATTCGGATCGGTGGAATTTCCGCGACGTATCGCCTGCGGGGTACAGGGCATGTCGCAGCTCGAGATCATAAACGGCTGCGGCCATGTGCCGCATCGCGAGCAGCCAGAGCGCATTCTGTCGCTAGTGGCCGATTTCCTTGGAGAACGCGCGCGCGGAGCGATCTAGAGACTCGTGCCGGTCGTGATTCGCACCACGCCGCCGTGTACGGCCTTGCCAGCCATGCACGCTCCGGGCATCATCCGCCATGTCACTTACGTACGAAGACGTCACTCCCGGGCTCGTGATCCAGCTGGACACGGCCACGTTGCGCGCGCTCGGCGGCGCCCAGACCAATGCCGTACTGGGACCCGACGGCGACCGCTCAGTCGTCGGCACGCAGGACTTCCTGATTGTGGGCGTGGACGCCGCCGCCGGTCGCTGCACCGGCGTGCCCCTGTTCGCGAAAACGGCCGTTGGCAATCAGCCGCTCGAGAACGGCAAGAAGTCGGGACGCGCCGAGCAGTGGATCGGCACCGACACGTTCTTCTCGTGCTGGCAGCATTGGCGCATGCCGATTGCCTCGGTCGTCGCCGCATCGGCTGGCGATCCCGCCACCGCCGCCACTCGTCGCCGCTACGCGGCCACGGATCGCTCCGCGCTCGACGACATCAAGAACTGGGAAGGGCGGAACCGCGCCGCCTATCGGGATGCGCATTAGAACGACAGCACCGTGCGCATCGTGACTACATCGCCGTAGGCGCGCAGCCCTGGCCCGTCCAGCCGACGCACGCGCTGCACATCGGCCACGAGCGACAGATGCGACGTGACGGGGAGCTGATAGAACAGCTCGCCGATGGTTTCGCGGCCGGTGCCCCACGACGCGTGGGTGACACCGATGCCAATGAGATCGGACGGCCGTGCGGCCAGCAGACCAGACAACGTGAGGCCTCCTCCGCGATGCGCATGGATCGCTTGCACGGTGGGACTCGATGTGCCGAACTGAGCGAAGGCGGCCACCGACGCGTGATTGTCGGCGTTGCCGTCGCGCGAACGGCCCTGCCACAGCGTCTGGTCGAGCGTGGCATACCAGCCGTTGGTGCCGGACATGGACGGATCGGCGTCGGGTTCGGCGTCGATCGCGGAGAACAGGCCGGTGTGCCGCCAACCGCCCACGCCAACGCGGCCGCCAAGCTGCGAATGCCCGAGCGACCACTGCTGATTCGCCTGCACGATCTGAAAGCCGGAGCGTCCGCCAACCGGGGCCGGTGCGCCGTCGCGTCCGTCGAACACCCCGACGCTGACGTTGAAGAGTGACCACGGGCTCACCGCGGCCTCCACACCCCACGTCGGCAACGGAAACGTGGGCGCGGCCACGATGGTCGGCGAGAAGCCCATCGAGGCGTTCAGGAACGCGCCGCCATTGTCGGTACCGGCAAAGACACTATTAAAATCGATACGGCCGGCCTTGAGGCTCACGCGGTCCTGCAGCACGCGCTGCTCAACCCACACTTCTCCCATCGCGCGAAAGTCGTCGGCGTCGATATTGGAGAAGTTCTGCACGAAGGCGGCCTCACCGGAGCCATTGCGTCCCGTCTTCGTTTTGTGCTGCGCATAGATCGT
>CAITQY010000049.1 GCA_903894655.1 uncultured Gemmatimonadota bacterium | reverse complement strand
GTCAAGGTTCTGCCACGCGGCACCGCCTGGCTCGACACCGGTACCTTCGACTCGCTCCTCCAGGCTTCGCAGTTCGTTCAGATCGTTGAAGCGCGTCAGGGCTTCAAGATCGGCTGCATCGAGGAGATCGCCTGGCGCCGAGGCTACATCGACGACGCGCAGCTGCTCAAACTCGCCGAGCCCATCGCGAAGTCAGGTTACGGCGTCTACCTCAAGGCCTTGGTCGGCCAGAAGCGCTGACCGATGCGCAAGCACATCCCCGCGCTTACCTCGCTCCGCTTCCTCGCGGCCCTCTGGGTCTTCGTCTTCCATCTACACCTCTGGCATGGTGATTTCGGTATCTCGCCCATAGATAAGTTTATCCACGCTGGGCCGGTCGGGATGGCCTTCTTTTTCGTGCTCTCCGGCTTCATCCTTGCCCAGGCCGCCGTCGGCACGGAGCCGCTGAATGATTTCCGCGGCTACGCCGTCCGGAGGTTAGCCCGCATCTACCCGATCTACCTCTTCGTGCTCGTCTCCGGCTGGCTACTGAACGGCTTCGCCGGTCCGCTCGGCGATAAGCCAATGCGCTCAGCGGCGGCCCATGGCCTGGCTGACTTGACGCTCACTAATGCGTGGTTCCCGCAGATGTTCATGGGTGGCCATGGCCGCGACGGTACCTGGTCGCTCTCGGTCGAAGTCTTCTTCTACGCGCTCTTCCCGGTCATCCTCTTTCACGCTAACCGGCTTTCCGACCGAGCCATCGTTCTCGGGATCCGTTGGGCCCTCGGCCTGATGTTCTTCTTCGCCGTCATGGGAAAATATATCCAGCCGATGGATCATTTCACGCAGACGGTCGTTTTCTATTCGATGCCTATCTTTCGTCTGCCCGAGTTCGTTGCAGGCGTCTTTGCTGGCGTGCTCGCTTTGCGCGACACGACGATAGCTCCAACCGGAAGACGCCTGGCTTGGTATTTTGTCGGCCTGGTCTTCTTCATGGCCGTCTTCGCGAAGACTTTTCCTTGGGTCGCCCTAGGACTTTTCGCCATCCCCTTCCTTCTGGGAATCTTCACTTACTTTGCCCGCGTCTCCGAGGGACCAGCCACGCGGATTTTCGGACACCCGGTCTTTGTTTTCCTCGGTGAGGCGAGCTTCGCTCTTTATCTCGTCCAGCTTGTGACGATCCCGTGGTTCAAGGCCAACGCCATGGGCCTCGGACTCCGCCCGGCGGTCGGACTGTGCTTCGTGGTGACGATCATGCTGGCCTGCTTGGTGCATGTCCTTGTCGAACGCCCGATGCGCCCGCTCGTCACCCGCTGGCTCACGGCCAAATCCATCGCATGAGCGTCTCCCTCGTCCAGCTCGTTGATATCCCCCAGCGTGGCGACGCCCGCGGCGCCTTGTCCGTCGCCGAGCTCGGCGGGGTGCTCCCGTTCGCCGTCCGTCGCGTCTACTGGATCCACGGCACCAAGCCGGGCGTCAGCCGCGGCTTCCACGCCCACAAGAAGCTCCGCCAGCTCTGCGTCTGCGTGGCCGGCTCCGTGCGCCTGAGCCTGTTCGATGGCCGCCGCGAAGAGAGCGTCGTCCTCGACTCCTCCGCCAAGGGCCTCCTCATCGGCCCAGGTCTCTGGCGCGAGATGCATGACTTCTCCCCCGATTGCGTGCTGATGGTCTTCGCCGACGCCGAATACGACGAGGCCGACTATATCCGCGACCGCGAACAATTTATCCGCCATGTTCATTCATCCTAGTTCCGACGTGCAGTCGAAGCAGATCGGCGAAGGGACTCGCGTCTGGCAATACGTGGTGATCCTGCCCGGCGCCGTCATCGGTCGCG
>CAITQY010000048.1 GCA_903894655.1 uncultured Gemmatimonadota bacterium | reverse complement strand
GCGTCGTTTGTGCCGACCTGGAATTGGAGCGCGGCCATCGCCTTTCCGCCGGCGTGGTTCCTGTACCGTAAGCTGTACCTGCCGTTCGCCTTTTTCTTCCTGATGCCGGGGATCGCGTTTCGCCTGTTGACCGGCAGCGACAAGCCGCTCACGATGGCCGACATGCAGCTGCCGGAGAATGAGTGGCTGCTCATGATGAACGCGGCGATCTTCGTGTCCACGATGCTGGCGTCAGGCGGCACCGCGAACTGGTTCCTGTACCGACGAGCCCGCGCCGCAAACCGTCTGGTGGTGCAGCAGCAGTTGCCGCCGGCGGAGTCAGAGCTCTTGCTCCGTCGTGTGGGTGGGGTCAACAAGTTGGCGACCTCGCTGTTCGTGGCGCTGTCGATGATGCTGGCCGTCGCCGCGATCGGGGGATGATCGGTGCACCGGGGTGGCGTTGGCTCGAAACCGGGGTTGCTGGTGACGCGCAGCGCGGCTGGGCTGTTGTACATCGATGACTGACGCGGCGCTGGTAGTTCGGACCCGCGCAGGTGACCCCGACGCCTTTGGGACTCTGGTGTCGAGGTACTATGACGCGTGCTGGCGTTTCGCGTACCACATGCTGGGGGAGCGAGCCGATGCGGAGGACGTGGTGCAGGACTCCTTCTTACGCGCGTATCTCGCCATCGGTCGGTATGACGAGCGCGATCAGTTCCGCGGGTGGCTCTTTCGCATCCTCACCAACCAGTGCCACAACGCCCTTACGTCCCGCGGTCGTCGCACGCGTCGGTTCGTGCAAGACGAGATCGCTCTTGAGTCCGCGCCGGCCCCTCCACTCGGGCTTGCGACCGGCGTCGAGGACGCCGCGCTCGTGCATGCGCTCAGTCAGCTCGACCCGCTGCAGCGGGAAGCGCTGCTGCTCAAGTACGCGGAAGGGCTCGAGTACGGTGAGATGTCGGCCATGACCGGCGCCGGAGAATCCGCGCTCAAGATGCGGGTGAAGCGCGGCAGCGAACGGCTGCGCACCCTGCTCGGGAGGTCGCTTGACTGACGAACGCGTTCCCGGGGATGAGGGGCCGAACGAGCCCACCGACCTCGACCTGCGCACCTTCGCCGACGATGCGGCGCTGGTCGCACGCCTCCGGGCCTCCTACGCGCAGTGCCCAGCTCCCGATGCCGCCCAGGTGACCCGCTGCACCACGGCGGTGCTGGCCGAAACGATGCATGCCCCATCCCGACGGTTCGGCGGCGCGGCGCGCCCTCGCTGGTGGTGGGGCGCCGCTGCCGCCGCGGTCTTGGTGGTGAGCGTCCTGCGTCCGTGGCAGCCCGAGGTGGCGGTGCAACAAGCTGACGGTGCATTTGTTGGTGCCTCAGCGGCACCGGTGGGAACCACCACGGAAAGCGGCGATGCCATCCGGTTCGACCTCACGCTGCCGAACTCCGCCCAGAAGGTCGCCTTGGTTGGGGATTTCAACGGCTGGGACGAGCATGCCACGCCGATGGTCCGCCGACGCAACGATGGCGCGTGGTCGGCCAAGGTACCGCTCTTGCCCGGCCGCCATGTCTACGCGTTCGTGGTCGACGGGCGCACATGGCTCGTCGACCCACTGGCGCCGCAGGTGCCCGACGAAGGCTACGGCCCCGCCAATGCCGTGGTCGTGGAAGGCCCGCGATGAGCCCTCGCGCACGGACGACCCTGTGGCTGGCGCCCGCGCTGGCGCTGGGGCTGGCGCTCCAACTGCTTACCATCGCGATCCCCTCGCCGTTGGCGGCGGCCTCGCGGGTGCACTCCGCCGATACCGTCTATGTCCGCGATGCGCAGGGACAGTTCGACGCGGCGCGCTTCGACACGCTCACCGCCAACGCACTGCGCGTACTCCTCGACGATGCGGCGGCCAAGGGGCTGCCCACAGGGCCGCTGATCAACCGCGCGCTGGAGGGTGCCGCGCGACGGGTGGGTGGCCAACGTATTCTGAGCGTGGTGCGAGCGCACGCCGCCGCCCTGGTGGAGGCGAAGGCGGCGCTGGGTGAGGGAAGTACCGTGGCTGAACTCGATGCCGGCGCCACCGCACTCCGGGCGGGCATCGACGCGAGATCGCTGACCGTGGTGCGCGCTACGCGCCAGAACGGCACCGCCGTCACGGCGCTCGTCGTGTTGGCCGACGTCGTCAAGCGCGGCGTGCCCACCATGACCGCGCGCGAGGCGGTCGCGACCATCGCTCGCAATACTCGTTCCGACGACGCCCTGCTGGGCCTGCAATCCACGGTAGCCAAGAACTCGCAGCGCGGCCCCGGAATGGCTCTCGACGCGCTGAATCGCTATGTTCGTGGCACGGTCACCGGTACCCTGTCGCCGTCCACTCCCGAGACGAGCGACCGCCAGCCGGTCCGCCCTCCTGATTCGTGACGTCCGCACGCCGCCTCCTCCGCGCGTCGCGCCGCCGCTCTGTGCCGAGCCGCGGATGGGCCATGCCACGGGCCTTGGTGCCACGGGCACTGGTGCCGTGCGCACTCGCCAGTCTCTCGATGGTGCCATCGCTGTCGGCGCAGGTCCGCGGCGATGCGCCGATCGCGCCCGCCGCCACGATTGGTCCGGTCACCGACGCGTCCACGTTGTCGGTGCTGGGCATGGCGGCGCTCCCCGACGGCACCGGCAACGCACTCATGCAGCGCAACGACGTGTGGCTCGGTGCCACGCAGCCGTTGGGCCGTATCGGACGGGTGCGCCTAGCCGCGTTGGGCACGGGGAATTGGCACGTGCCGCAAGGCGTCGGTTCTGATGGACAGCTGGAAGGAACGCTCGCCGTACGCGCGCGGGCGCGCGTCGGCGAACAGCGCGTCTGGAGTGCCATCAGCTATGGGCATGCCTCCGTGAACGGCGCCAATCCCACGGCCAACATTCTGCGAAACGCCATGCCGCCGATGTCCGCGGGCGGCCTCGACATGCGCGCCGTCGATACCACCGTCTCTCGCCGCGTCGACGTCGGCGCGATCAGTCGTGCGGAAGCCGGCATGATGACGAACGTGTCGGGTGTGGAGTTCTCGTTCGGCTTCTCGGTGGAGCGCGCTACGCGCACGACCACGCAGACGCTCACGATCGATGAACCAGACGCGATCATGATGCCGACCGTGGGTGGATCCACCCGGCTCGTGAGCCATCGGACCACGCGCTCACTACAGCGCCGGGATATCGCCACCGGCATCGCGTCGCTCGGGTTCAATACCGGGCCAACCACGTGGTTGGTGTCGGTCACCTCGCCGGTCGCCACCTGGATTTCCAGCGACGCCCGCTCGCCCACGCCCAGCATGCTGCCCACGGTGGCGTCGCTCGCCGTAGTGCAGCCGGTCACTGCGTGGTTCTCGCTAGTCGGCGCAGCGGCGACCAACGCCGCCACGGTCGGTGGCACCGCGTTACGCGACGACCTCGATCATCACCGCACGCGCCGCTTCGCTCCCGTGCTCGCGATCGGCGTGCGCATCGCGCGACTACCCTTCCGCGGCGCCGACGGCACGCCCGTTGGCATTCTCGCCTTCGAAACGCGCACGCTCGGCTCCGTCGATTCGATGGCCGTGGAACAGGGTGTGTCGGCGCCCGACGGCGATACCCTGCGCGTCGTGCTGCTGATCGATGCGCCGCGCGCCGAATCGGTGGAGCTGATGGGCGATGCCACCGAGTGGATGGTCACGCAGATGCAGCGCGCCGCGAATGGACGGTGGCGCGCTGAACTGAAGCTTGCGCCGGGCATGCACCGCATCACCGTGCGCGCCGATGGTGGGGCGTGGATCGCGCCGCCGGGATTACCGATGGGTAGTGATGACTACGGGAGCCCGGTAGGGATGATCACGGTGCGCGGGAAGCGGCGGTAGGGGATGGCGCGGATCAGTGCTCAGTGAACAGAGCTCTGGCGTCAGACCGTGTATAGCGGTCAGAACTCAGCAGCTACAGTGCTCAGTGTCGAGCGTCTTCGGAAAACTGCGGGCCCTGTCGAAGCGATCGACAGGGCCCGTTGTTGCTCCAAAGACGCTCGACACTGAACACTGCTGTTGCTGAACTCCGACCGCTATACACGGTCTGAAGCCAGAGTTCAGGCCACTGTGTACTGATCAGTGCCACTCCGCTACTTCCCACCCTTGACTCGAATGACTTGCGTCGTGCTGTCCGTCGTGCCCGCCCCGGACACCATCAGCGTAAGCTGATAATCCCCCGCTGGAACCTGCGGGAAGTTGATGTTCAAGCTGCGCCCCGGTCCGCCATCCGGACGGCCATTGTCGTTGTACTTGATCGACACCGGGGTGACCGACTTCGACAGGCCGAATGAGCTCCCGAGCTTCTGCAGGAAGCCGGCGCCCACGCGCGTGGCGCGCAGGCTGACTTGCAGCGGCTGCCCCGGTGACACCTCACGGTACATCTCCCAATAGATGCCGATAGACGTACCGCCTTCGATCTCATTGCTGCCATAGGCCTGCAGCGCATTACGCTCGAGCATCGGCGTGGCCGACACATCGCCGCGCTGCAGCAGCAGGTATTCCGACAAGCGCGTGCCGGCCGGCAACGGCGTGATCACCGTGCGGACTCGCGCGGCGCGCTTGCCGACTGGTGCGAGCACTTCGAGACTGGCCAGCATCGGTGACGGTACCGGCAGCAGCAGCGCGCCGTTAGCTTGCGCACTATCGCGCATCGCCTGTCGCGGTTCACGACCATCGAAGGCATCGAGCGTGAGCGCGGCCGTGTACGGCGCGCGCCCCATCTCGAGCTCGCGCATGAGACGATAGCCGCCCGCCACGATCGTGGTGTCGCCGCGCAGGAAGCGTGCGAATTGATTCGGCAGCGCACCGAAGCCGGTCGCGAAGCGCGGCGCGTAGCGCATGCGCGCCTTCTGGCGTTTCGGATTCCAGTCGCCGGGGGTGGCGGACAACGGCTTGGCGATCGCTTCGACCGTCGGCATGAAGTCGTAGCTGGGCGTGGGCTCATGCCCGATCACCGAGGGCGGACGCGGATCGGCCACACCACCGTTCTGTACCGACCACGCCGTGGGCCAGCCGTAGCGGATCTGCGACTCGAGCAGATCATCGCCCCATTGCAGGTCGTACGGAATGCGCGCGAGCGAATGCACGCGCGACATCGTACGCCGCGCATAGAGTTCGTTCTGAATATCGTTGGACGGAATCATCCACAGCGGCTGCGCGAGACGCATCACGCGCATGTTCTCAGCGCTGCGGCTGGCGCAGGGCGTGGCCTTGTACGCCGCGTGCGTGGTGGGATCGAGCCACCACGAGAGGTCAGTCCATGTGCACTGCTGCGCCACCGGCATGGAGGCGAGCGCACGCGCAAAGGCGGTCGTGGCGTCCTTGTGCTGATTGGCGTTGTGGAGGGCGAGCCCCTCAAGCGCCTCGCACCACCACTGGGTGCCCTTGCAGGCGCGGGCCGCACGGATCGCGACATCGCGCTGCTCCGACTCGATCGCGTACCGCACGCGCATGCCGTTCACCCAATCGTCCTTCGGATCGGCGGCCTGGGCCTGCGCCAGCAAGTCCAGCAACTGGTCGCGCTCGAGCTTCGCGTCGTTGCGCTCGGCCGGCGGCGGCACATCGCCGTTGTTGTTCCAGTAACAGATGCGGCCGAGTGGTACTTCACACGACGCGTCGGCGCCGCCGTTGTAGAAGCGCAGCCCCGTGCGATGATTGCGTTCGAAGCCGTCCTGCATCGTGCGCGCCTGCGAGCCCAATGAGCTCATCGTGGCCGGATTGCCACGCAGCGGATCGGCCGGCGCGGCGATGCCGCCGACAACCGGAGGACGCGTCGTATCCGCCGGCGGCGGTCCTACGGGCGGCGTCTGCGCCGACACGGTCGATGAAAACACCGGAGAAAACACCGGAGAAAACACCGACGAGAGCGACACGAATGCCGCCAACGCCCACGAGAACGACGCGGCAGACATGGTCCGGCGGCGAGCGATCTGATTCACCAAGGGCCTGCTCCTGAGAGAAATCGACAGTGCGCCGCGGGACCGGTAGCGGTCGACGCGACGCGACATCGACACGACATCGAGGCGCCCGAATGCTCGGGGGCGCGTGGTGCGAAGTTAACGCCCGGAGGAACACCGCGGCTACTCGTCGTCAGGCGCCTGCGGCACACCCCTCAGCTGCACTGCTTCGGATTTCACGCGGGCGCGGATGTTCAGCATCTCGACGATCACCGAGAAGGCCATCGCCATGTACGTGTAGCCCTTCGAGATGTGCTGCCCGAACCCTTCGGCCACCAGGTTCGTGCCGATGAGCACCAGGAACGACAGCGCGAGCATCTTCACCGTGGGGTGCCGGTCCACGAAATCGCTGATCGGCGTGGCCGCCATGAGCATCACGCCAAGGGCGATCACGTTCGCCGCAATCATGATGACCACGCTGTCGGCCATACCAACGGCCGTAATGACCGAGTCCAAGGAGAAGACGATGTCGATCACGGCAATCTGAGCAACGGTGGCCCACAGCGACCGGCCACCCTTCATGCCGGTCGTCGACTCCTCGGGCCCTTCGAGTTTGCTGTGGATCTCCATCGTGGCCTTGCCGATCAGGAACAGCCCGCCGACAATCAGGATCAGGTCGCGCCCGGACACGGCACGACTGAGCAGCGTAAAGAGCGGCTCGGTCAGACGCATCACCCACGTGATCGACAGCAACAGCGCCACCCGGGACATGAAGGCGCCCATGAGGCCGAACCGGCGGGCCCTCGGCTGATCGACCGGCGCCAGCTTCCCGGACAGAATCGAGATGAAAATGATGTTGTCGATGCCGAGAACGACTTCGAGCACCGACAGCGTCAGCAGGGAAATCCACGCCTGCGGATCAGAGAGCAGATCGATCATCGAGACAAGGTAATTGGCTATCTTATGAAAATGGCTGCCCTCTCGACCACTGCCGCGTCGCCTGACGCCACCGCGATGCCCCGTCCCGCCGTCGTCCTATTGTCGGGCGGCCTCGACTCCACGACGGTGCTCGCCGTGGCGCGCCGTGAGGGGTTCACGCCGTACGCGATGACCTTCCGTTATGGTCAGCGTCATTCGCTTGAGATCGACGCCGCCCGTCGGGTGGCCGTGGCTCACGGCGTCGAGAAGCACGTGGTGGTCGACATCGATCTCCGCCAGTGGGGCGGCTCCGCCCTTACGGCGGATGTGGCCGTGCCGAAGGACCGCGACGTCGAGCATCCCTCCGATGAAATCCCGGTCACGTATGTGCCGGCGCGCAATACGATCTTCCTGTCATTTGCCCTCGCCTGGGCCGAGACGCTCAATGCGCAGGCGATCTTCATCGGCGTGAATGCGCTCGACTATTCGGGCTATCCCGACTGTCGGCCCGAGTACATCGCCGCCTTTGAGCAGATGGCGAACCTGGCCACCCGGGCCGGTGTGGAAGGCACGCAGCGCCTGAAGATTCACGCGCCGTTGCAGCACCTCAGCAAGGCAGACATCGTGCGCCTTGGCGCCGAGCTCGGCGTGGATTATGCCATCACCACCAGCTGCTACGACCCGTCCCCCGATGGAACGGCGTGCGGCCACTGTGACGCCTGCCAGCTTCGCTTGCGCGGCTTTGCCGAAGCGGGGTCGGTCGATCCGATCGCCTACGCGGCGGGGAGCTGATTCATGGCGTACACCGTTCGCGAATGTTTTTATACGCTGCAGGGTGAGGGGGTGCAGGCCGGACGCGCCGCCGTGTTCTGCCGGTTTTCGGGGTGTAATCTGTGGACGGGGCGCGAAGCCGACCGGGCCACCGCCGTGTGCACCTTCTGTGACACCGACTTCGTGGGCGTCGGCGCCGACGGGGGCAAGTTTACGACGGCGGCCGAACTGGCGGCCTTCGTGAAGAGTCGCTGGCCGTCCGATGCTCCGGCCCGCGTGCGCCCGTTCGTGGTCGGCCCGGGTGGCGAGCCGTTGCTCCAGCTCGGCGAGGCCGCGGTGGCGG
>CAITQY010000047.1 GCA_903894655.1 uncultured Gemmatimonadota bacterium | reverse complement strand
GGAACACGTTCAGATCAAGACCGGCTTCGATTTCACGCTGACGCTCGGGGCGCAGATCCGACGACGCGCGCACACTGCCCACGCGGAAGGCGCCGAGTCCGCCCACGCTCGAGAGATCAAGGTTCGTGAACTTCTGCCCGTAGAGCGGCTGGTTGCCCGTTTCGCCGTACGCGAGGCGGATCTTGGCTTCATCCACCAGGCCGGGGGCGAGATCGGTGAAGCGGTACGACGTGGCGGCCTTCGGGAAGAGAAAGAACTTCTTCACGTCGCCGTTGTTGCTGCTGCGGTCGGCGCGGGCGCCGGCCGTGAACAGCAGCTTGTCACGCCACAACATTTCAGTCTGCGCGAAGACACCGAAGTCTTCCACTTCCAAGCGTGACTCGTCGACGTCGCGCACCGTGCCTGAGGTCACGACTTCGAGCCCGCCCAGCAGGTTCTGCGCCGAGGCCCGCGTTTGATTCAGACTGCGCTGTTCGAACTGCGTGCCGAGCTGCGACGTGATCTTGAGCGACGACTGCGGGGTCCATCCGTGCACGAGATTCAGGTTCATATTGCGCTGAATATTCGTGCTCTTCGAGTTGGCCGACGTTCCTGGCAGTCCGTCCACCGGCTCGTACTGCAGCGTGGGCGGCGAGTAGATCAGGTTCGACTGATTGAGCAGGTCGACGCCGCCGTAGGCGATGAACTGCAGCGTGTTCTTGTCGCTGGCGAGCAGGTCGGCCGTGAGGCGCGACGTGGTGATGTTGCGCCACACGTTCTCGCCGTTCTTGAACTGGTCGATCGTCTGCAGCGGGTTGGACGGGTAGAACTGGTTCACGGGCCACGAGCCATCGGCGTTGCGCCGCAGGTCGAGGAAGCTCGGGATCTTGGTGAGCGCGTAGGCGATGGAGTTGCCGGCGTTGTCGTTGCCGAACAGGCCGCGATCATTGGCGTTGTTCAGGATCTCGTTGCCAACCTGCAGATTGAGCCGCTTGGAGATGCGCTGGTCGAGGTTGATGCGCGCGCTGGTCTTGCGGGCGAAGGTGTTCTCGACGATGCCTTCTTCGTTGCGACGGCTGATCGACATGAAGTACTTGGTGTCTTCGCTACCGCCGCTCACGTTGAGTGACACGTCGGAGTTCATCGGTGTGTTGCCGTAGGCGAGCGACTCGTAGTCGAGCACGCGGTTGGCGTCGTAGAAGGGCGTGATGCCGGCGCCGAACACGGTGACGGCATCGGCCACCGAGTTGAACTTGCGTGAGCCGTTGCGGTACGCGAGCTCCGACGTGCCACCGCCCAGACGCAGCGAGAACTTCGGCTTGCCGGCGCGACCGCGCTTGGTGGTGATGATGATGACACCGCCCGACGCCTTCGAGCCATAGATGGCGGCGGCCGCCGATCCCTTCAGGATGTCGACGTTCTCGATGTCATTCGGATTGAGGTCGGCGATGCGGTTGACCGGGTTCTCCTGGTTGCCCACGGAGATGCCGGTACCTGCGGCGCGCGTGACTTTGTTCGTGCCGGAGCCGATGGATACGTCGGAGACGATGACACCGTCGATGACGTACAGCGGCTGCGCGGATCCGAGAATGGAGGAGATGCCGCGGATGCGGATGCGATTGCCGCCACCGGGGGCGCCGGTGGACTGCGAGATCTGCGCGCCGGCGATCTTGCCCTGGAACGCGTTCTCGATGGACTGTGATGACACCTTGTTCACCTCGGCCCCGCTCACCGTGGCGACGTCGTTGGCGAGGTTGCGGCGCGAGATGCCGGACGCCTGACCGGTGACCACGACCTGATCGAGATTGAGCACGTCCTTCTTGAGCACGATCTCGAGGCTGCTCTGCGAGACGCCGACGGTGATGCGGGTCATCGGATAGCCGAGGCGACGCACCATGAGCACCACCTCGCGGGCGGGAACGTTCACGAGCGTGAACGAGCCATCATCACGCGAGAGCGCACCGAGCGCGGTGCCGGTGACTTGTAACTGCGCCGCGGTGATGGGTGCTCGCGATCCTTCTTCGAGCACTTTGCCGCTGATCGTGCGCGTTTGCGCGGCGAGCGGGGCGGCCAAGAGCGCGAGGGCTGCGGCGAGCAGGCCTCCGCGCGCGAATACTCCGGTCATCAGGACGTTCTCCAGTGTGAGGGGCGATGAACGAAGCTACGGGGGTGGCTGGGGTGTCGCCAGCGATTGGGATTGTGAACGGCCAACTGCTTAGGAGGCAGGGAGGAG
>CAITQY010000046.1 GCA_903894655.1 uncultured Gemmatimonadota bacterium | reverse complement strand
TTTTCTTCGCCACCACCGCCGGCATCGCGGTTCTGCGCCGCCGCACGACGACGTTCGCGCAGTCCGGCCAGCGAGGTGTCGGTGGGCGCCGCGGCTTCCACGGCGCCGCGATTCCCGCGACCGCCACCACCGGCACCCGGGGCCGCCTCTTCGCGCAGATCCCACACGACGCGCTGCACACCGGCCTCGTCGGGGACGCGACGGAAACGGCGCACCACGCGACCGGTCGCGTCGGCCACTTCGACGTTCACTTCACCGGCCGGCTGCGTTTTCAGGTAATACGAGATCATCGCACCCGTGGGCGGGTTCTCGCCGGCGTACGTGCGCTGGCCGAGATTGCCGTCGCGGTTCCACGAGGTCCACTTGATGGCCGGGCGCAGGTCGAAGAGCGCCGCGTCAGCGGTGAGCACCTGTCCGAGCTGCTGGAACGGGGCGAGGTCGTCGAGGATGTAGAGCCCGCGGCCGTGCGTGGCGACGATGAGATCGTTGTCGCGCGGATGGATCTGTATATCGCGCACGGGGGTGACCGGGAGGCGTCCACGCAGCGAGTGCCAGTGTGCGCCGCGATCCCAGCTGGCCCACACGCCCGCCTCGGTGCCCAAGTAAAGCAAGTTGCGGTTCTTCGGATCCTCGCGGATCACGTGCGTCCACCAGGCGCGGTCGGGGAGATCGCCGCGGATGCTGGTCCACGTCTTTCCGAAGTCGGTGGTCATGTAGACGTACGGCGCGTAGTCGTCGTCCTGATGGTGATCGGCCGTGACGTAGGCCGTGCCGGCATCGACGTGCGAGGCTTCGATCGTGGCCAGCCACGCGTTCGGCGCGAGCCCAGGCACGGCCGTGAAGGTCTTCGTCCACGTCTTGCCGCCGTCTCGCGTGATGTGCACGAGGCCGTCGTCGGAGCTGGTCCAGATGACGTTTGAATCGAGCGGGGACGGTGCCACGCTGAGCAGCGTGGCATGAAACTCGGCGGCGGTGTTGTCCACGACGATCTCGCCGCCCGACGATTGCTGCTTGGCCGGATCGTTGGTGGTGAGGTCGGGAGAGATCACGTCCCAGCTCTGGCCGTACGTGCGCGAGCGGAAGAGCACGTTGCCGCCGAAGTACACCACGCCCGGATTCTGCGGCGAGAGCACGATCGGGGAATTCCAGTTGAAGCGGTACTTGTGGCCGATCATCGCGTCGCCCACCGATCCCACGCGGTTGGGGTACGGGTAGATCGTTTTCTGCACGCCGCTGCGCATGTCGGTGATGTTCAGCATGCCGCCCTGCGAATCACTGAAGATCAGCCACGGCTTGTCGAGCACGGGCACGGTGAAGAAGCCGTCGCCGCCCGAGACGTTCAACCAGTCGGCAGCGCGGATCCCCTGACCGGAGAGGGAGTTGCTGGGGCCGCACCAGTTGCCGTTGTCCTGCAGGCCGCCGCAGACGCGGTAGGGCGTCTGCATGTCGTAGTTGATGTGGTAGAACTGCGTGAACGCGAAGGTGTTCACCACGTCCCAGTTCTTGCCGCCGTCGCGGCTCACCTGCCAGCCCCCGTCGCTGCCGCTCAGGATGTAGCGCGGATCGACGGGATCGATCCACATCGCCTGATGATCGCCGTGCACGTCGCGTGCGATTGTGCGGAAGGTGGTGCCGCCGTCTTCGGAGAAATAGAGTCCGCCGGAGAGCGTGAACACGCGATTCGGATTTTTCGGATCGACGCGGATGTCCGCGTAGTAGAACGGGCGGAAGTTGATGTTGGGATCGCGGTTCACGGTGCGCCACGACTTGCCGGCATCGTCGCTGCGCCACAGCTCCCCTTCGGTTTTCGTTTCGCTGAGCACGTACACGATGTTCGGATCACTGGGTGCGACGGCCACGCCGATGCGATCCATCGCGGTGCGCGGCAGCCCGTTCACCTTGTCGGGTCCGGACAGTCGCTCCCACGACGCACCGCCGTTCACCGACTTGTACACGGCGGTGTTGCCGGCGCCCGACTCGAGGTGCCAGGCCCACCGGCGATAGGTGTACATGCCGGCGTACAGGATGTTGCTGTTGTTTGGATCGGCGGAGATGTCGGAGCAGGCGGTGTTCGGATCGACGTACAGCACCTTCTTCCACGTGGCGCCGCCGTCGGTGGTCTTGAACACGCCGCGGTCTTCGTTGGGGCCCCATTCGCGTCCGAGCACGCAGGCGTACACCACGTCGGCGTTGCGACCGTCGACGATGAGGCGGGCGATCTTGTCCGACTTGGCGAGTCCGATGTGCGTCCAGTGCTCGCCGCCGTCGATCGACTTGTACATGCCGTCGCCCACCGACGCGTTATTGCGCGGATTCCCTTCGCCGGTGCCCACGTACACCACGTTCGGATCGGAGGGGGCCACGGCGATCGCGCCGATCGAGCCCGCGCTCTGCTCGTCAAAGATCGACGTGAAGGTGGTCCCACCGTTGCTGGTCTTGATGATGCCGCCGTTGGCGCCCGCCACGTAGTACGTGAGCGGATCACCCGGCACGCCGGTTACGACGGAGATGCGTCCGGCGTTGTTGGCCGGGCCCACCGACCGCCACGCGAGCGTTTTCAGCAGCGCGGCGGGAGTGGCGGCGGGATTGGCCGCGGGCGGCGCGGTCTTGCCGGCCGGTGTGGGTTTCTGCGCCACGGCCACGGCGGTGGCGGCGACGGAGAGCAGGACCAGCGGGGCAACGCGCACGGCACGAGGCAGCATGACGGATTCCGGCGGGGCAGGGGTGAACGATGACGCGGTGGGCGGTTACCAGCGTAGCAGCTTGGTGAGCTTGACGACGATGGAGCGGTTCTCGAGCTCGGGAAAATTCGGGCCGATCGTGGTGCGTCCGTCGCTGTACACCAGGAAGAACTCGCTGCCCGGCTGATACTCCCAGCGCATACGCAGGTTGGTGGACATCGACGAGGTGCGCGACTGATACTGCACGAGCGCCGCCATGAACATGCGCGGCGTCACGGTATACGTGAAGCGCGTGCTCACGAGGTTGGCATCGCCGCTCCCGTACGGGCCGTCCACGTGATTGCGCGACAGCGTGGGCTCGATGTAAAACTGCGGCGACAGCTCCACGCGCCCGCGCCAGCTCGTCTCGGTGAGCGTGCCGCCGTAAAAGCCGCCGTAGCTCATGGTGATGCCGCCACTGATGCGGTGCTGCGGCCCGAGGTTGTACGAGGCCTTGGCCTGATTGAAGCGGTAGTTACCCACCGGTACCGTCACGCCTTTCGCAACGCCGAATGGCACGACGAGTTGCTCGAACACCTGCGCCACCTCGGCCGAGATGATGTCGCCGTTGGCGAACTCGGTGCCGAGGAACGAGCGGAAGTCTTCGGACTGCAGCGTGCCGGTCATCGAGGTGATGTGATCGGCGCTGGCTTGCATCGTGAACTTTCGCACGTGTGGGACGTGCGCCGGCCGAGGACTGAAGCGTGCGAGTCCGTACGATCGCTGAAAGCCTGAGCGACGCAGGAATCCGACCTGTGGGTCGAAGCCGTCGCCGACCGACATCTGTTCAAGATTCACCCCGTAGCGGTCACCGTTCCAGTCGAGGCGTGCGCGGTAGCTGGTGGGGTCGCGCTGGAGTGAGTCGCGCGTGGTGCGCGCCACGTACCCAGTGATCGCGAGATCGGTGCGGAGGTTGAACTGCGCATCGGCGCCGACGGCGAGGTGGCTGCCGATCGCGCCGGCCGGATCACGCCGCGTGGCGATGAGCCCGAGTCGGCTCCGGCTCAGGATGTCGCGGTTGACGCGTACGACCGAGAAGTTCGTGGACGGCGCATTGGCCGACAGGACGTTGTCGGTCTGCATGGTGAGCGCACCGACCTGCCATGGCCCCGATCGTCCGAGCACGCGCCCACCGCCAATGATCGGCGCGGGGCCGCTGTTGGTGAGACCGATGCGACGACTGTAAAACAGCGTGGGGGTGAGGTTGTCGTTGGGGCTGGCTCCGGGCGTCCCGAAGCCACCACCACCGCCACCACCACCACCGCCACCACCACCACCGCCGCCACCACCGACACCGGCAAAGGCGAAGGCGTCTTGGCCTTCCAGAAAGAACTCGCGCTTTTCCGGGAAGAACAGGGAGAAGCGTGTGAGGTTCACCTGCGCCTCGTCGTCCTCGACTTGCGCGAAGTCGGTGTTGTACGTGAGGTCCGCCACGATTTGCGGAGTAATGCCCCACTTCGCATCGAGCCCCACGTTGCCGTCGCGGGCGTTCCGGATGGCTGGCGTGGCCGTGCGGTTGGTCAGCATCGAGCCCAGTGCGTACGGCTTGACGTCGATGTTGCGGCCGCCCTTCGGGGTTTCGATGCCGGTCATGACGGCGGCGTCGGACACTTTGTTCAACGCCCGTCGGCCCCACGCGCGCGGGACGCCGCTCAGGAAGGAGGTCTCATTTTTCCAGCGCACCATGCGCCGCATGTTCACGCCCCACGCGCCGTTGCCCACCGCGAAGCGGATGGAGCGGAAGGGGATCTGGATCTCCACGGTCCAGCCGCCGTCGAAATCTTGCGCCTTGGCCGTCCATAGGGCGTTCCAATTGGAGCTCGGCTGTTCGTTGGTGGCGGAGAAATCGAACAGCCCGCCGATACGGTTGGTGGAGAAGCCGAAGCCGTTCCGTTGGTCGTTGAACGTGTCGAAGATCACCGCGAGGTGGTCGTTGTTGTACATGTTCGAGGCGTCGCGGCGCATGTCGCTCATCACGCGGCGGGAGGGCTCGCTCTCGTACAGGCGGGCAGCGACGTAGATGTTTTCGTCGTCGTACAGGATCCAGGCTTCGGTGCGCTCGGTGGCCGGTGCGCCCTCATTGGGTTCCTGCTGCACGAACCCCGACATGGGGGTGACGCGGCGATACACGGCTTCGGACAGTGCGCCGTCGAGCGAGAGGCGCTCGTTGATCCGGCTGGCGCGCACGGCGACACGTCCGTCGGACGGACGCGTCGTGTTGGCGCTGTCGCCGGTCCCCACGCCAGCGGTCGTCGGTTGGGCGGACAGCGGGGCGGCCGCCAGACCGAGACACAGGAGGGCGGTCAAGAACCGCTGAGATCGCAGACGCATGGTACGTATACGGTGCGCTCAGCGTTGCGTTGACGCCCGTCGGTAACGACTGGCCCTCCGGGGGGGCCGGTTCCGCCGGTTGGCGCTACGCCGTGGGCGGCTCGTCGTTGTTGGCGTCGGCGCGTGCCCGCGCCCGCTCGCCGCTCGTTTTCAGCAACCGGTGCGTGGTGGCGCCGGTGATCAGTCGCACGCCACGCTGGTAGGTGAGAAGCTGATACGCCCACTGCACGAAGACGGTGATGCGATTGCGAAAGCCGGCTAGATACAGAATGTGGATGAACAGCCAGGCCAGCCACGCGATGTTGCCCTGCAGTTTGAGCGAACCGATGGCAGCGACGGCGCGGTGCCGACCGATGGTGGCCAGATCGCCCTTGTTGAAGTAGCGGAATGGCGTGCGTGGCGTACCGCGGAGATCGTGGAGAATGGCCTGTGCCGCATGCGCCCCCATTTGATTGGCAGCTGGCGCGACCGCGGGCACCGGCGTGCCGGCGGGGGTGAGCACGGACGCGATGTCGCCGACCGCGAAGACGTGCGGGTCGCCGGGCAGCGAGAGATCGGGGGCGACGACCACGCGCCCGGCGCGATCGAGCGGGGCTCCGAGCTGTTTGCTGAGTGGCGAGGCTTGGTTGCCGGCGCCCCAGAACACGGTGTGGGCGTCGATCCGTTCGCCCGACGCCACCGTCACGCCGGCGTCGTCGACGCTCGTGACGGCGGTGTTGGTGAGCACCTCGACCCCGAGATCGAACAGATCGCGTTCGGCCCGTGCACTGAGGGACTCGGGGAACTGTGGCAGCAGCCGCGGGCCCGCTTCCAGCAGCACCACGCGCGCGGAGGCGGGGTCGATGCGCCGGAAGTCGCGCTTCATGGCTTTGCGCGTGATCTCGGGGATCATGCCGGCCAGTTCCACGCCGGTGGGGCCGCCGCCCACGATCACGAAGGTCAACAGCGCCTCGCGCTGCCCTTCGGCGCTGGCGCGCTCGGCCGCTTCGAAGCTGAGCAGGAAGCGGCGTCGCATCTCGAGCGCGTCTTCAATGCTCTTGAGACCCGGGGCGTTGCTCTCCCACTCCGGATGCCCGAAGTAGGCGTGCCGCGCGCCGGTGGCCAGAATGAGATAGTCCCACGCGACGGTGCTGCTGCCGCTGTCGAGGGTGAGCGTGTGCTGAGGGACATCGATGCGGTCCACCTCTGCCATGATCACCGTCGCGTTGGCCTGGTCGCGCAGCATCCAGCGAATCGGCACGGTGATGTCGGCGGGGTTGAGCACCGCCGTGGCCACCTGATACAACAGGGGCTGGAACAGATGGTGATTCGTGCGGTCGATGAGCGTGATCCGCACCTCGGCCTTGGCCAGCGTGCGCGCGGCCGTGAGTCCGGCAAAACCGCCACCGACGATGACCACATGCGGTCGTGGGTCGGTGGCGTGCATGCTGGTGACGCGCGTGCTGGTGTTCGGTTCAGCCTTCACCGGAGATCCATTGAGAGGGCGTGAGATTCCGCGTCGTGACTATTTCGTCCAGAATACGAGACTGCCGCAGCCGCTGAGCCCCGGCTGGAACTGCGTCGGGACCTGTCCCGCCATGTACACCTCGATGCCGGCGATCTCGTTCGGTCGGATGAAACCGTCCAGATCGCCTGAGGTGAGGCCGTTCATCCACTGGCCGTTAATATAAATCGCCGGCTCACAGCGATCTTCGAACAGGCCACGCATCATGACCTTTTCCTCGGCGTCCATCGTGCGATCGAGGAACAGTCCCGGGACAGCACGGAAGATTTCCGACGTCACGAACGGTTGCCGTACGGCGATGTCGCGGGGGGTGAGGAATCGGCCCACACTCGAGCGGCGGCGCTCCTGAAAGCCTAACAGATTCAGGTCGACCGTGCGGGTCGCGCTGATCTTCATGGTGTCGAGCACCGACTTGAAGGTGGCGAGGGCGATGCGCAGCGGCGCGACGCTATCGACGACGTCCACGGCGCGCCGCTCGGGGTAGTAGCCGACAGCCCGCACTTCCAGTAGGCGCGTTCCCGGTGGCGCCTCGGTGAACGTCCACTCCCCGCGGGCGTTGCTGCGGGTCTGCGGACCGTCGACAATGCTGATCTGTGCGCCGGCCAGCGGCCGGCCGTCGTGAGTGGCCCGCACGCTGCCACTGAGGCGACCCTCGCCCACATGCAGGCGCCGCACCTGAAGGGCGACCGAGTCCTTCAGGGTGCTGTCGCGCGATGATGGGGCAGCGGCCACAACGCGGGCGGCACCGAGATACAGTTCGCGGCGCAGGAAGCCGCTGCTCGAGACCTCGATCTGAATGGTCGCCG
>CAITQY010000045.1 GCA_903894655.1 uncultured Gemmatimonadota bacterium | reverse complement strand
CCAGTCGCCCTTCAAGAGCGACGTGTACTTCTTCTCCACCCGCGTACAAACGGGACAGCGCTGGGGCACGCAGCAGCCGATTACGATCCGCGACAAGGAATTCGGTGCGGTGCGTCTGCGCGCGTTCGGCATGTATGCGTTCCGCGTGTCCGATCCGGTGGTGTTCCAGGCCAAGGTCGGCGCCACCAACGCCGCGTACACGGTGGCGCAAATCGATCCCGCGTTGCGCAACGCGATCATGAGCGGCTTCACGTCGGCGTTCGCCAGCGCGCAGGTGCCGTTCCTGGACATGGCGGCCAATCAGGCGGAGCTGGCCAAGCAGATTGCGGCGGCGGTGCAGCCGGCGTTTGCCGAACTCGGTCTCGCGCTCGAGTCGTTCACCGTCGAGAACCTGTCGCTCCCCGACGAGCTGCAGAAGCGTCTCGACGAGCGCATCTCGATGAACATGATCGGCGACTTGCGTCAGTACACGCAATTCCAGGCGGCCCAGTCGATTCCGATTGCCGCCGCGAATACGGGTGGCATGGCGGGACTGGCGGCCGGCATCGGGGCCGGTGTCGGGCTCGGTGGCATCGTGAGTGATGCCATGCGTGGCGCCACGGTTACACCGGCGCCCGCTGCACCCGCCAACGCGTCCGCTGGAGATGCGCCATCCGGTGACACCAAGTTCTGCTCGAACTGCGGCGCCAAGCTGCCTGTGGCCGCCAAGTTCTGTTCGTCCTGCGGCGCGCCGCAGAGCTGACGCGGCCACGGCGCATCCTTACACATCGCGTGATTCCGTCGGTGCACCACAGCGGCAGCGAATGGGTCGTCGAGGCATACGGGTGCGATCCCGTGCGCCTCGCTGATCCGGCGTCGCTGCGCACGCTCTTTGGAGCCCTTGTGCATGAGCTGTCGTTGCATCCGGTGGGTGAGGCCGTGTGGCATCAATTTCCGGCGCCCGGCGGCATCACTGGGATGCTCATGCTGGCCGAGTCGCACCTCACGGTGCACACGTTCCCCGAGCATGCGTCGGCGTGCCTCAACCTGTTTTGCTGCACACCGCGCGCCGCGTGGGACTGGGAGGCGCGGCTCGCGGTATTGCTGGGAGCACAGACCGTGCGCGTGCGCGAACTAGCGCGTGAATACGTGAGCGTGCCGGCAATCCTCGAGGCTGTCCGGTGACCGTTCCGCAGCCTCACGGTGTGGCGTGTCCGAACTGCGGCGCCCCGGTACGCTTTTTCTGGGCACAAGCGGTGCAGACCACCTGCGCCTACTGCCGGTCGGTGCTGGTGCGGCGCGATCTCGACCTCGCTACGCTTGGGCAACAAGCCGACTTCCCCGCCACCGGGTCACCGATCCAGATCGGTACCGAAGGACAGTGGCATGATCAGCGGTTCGTGGTCGTGGGGCGCATCGCCTACGGGTGGGCGCGCGGCCGGTGGAACGAGTGGCACTGCGTGCTCGGTGACGGAACGAGCGCTTGGCTGTCGGATGCGCAACTGGAATACGCCATGACGATCGCCGCGCCGTCGGACTTCGAGGTGCCGGCAGTGATGCAGGTACGCGTCGGAGAGACGTACTTCTGGAACGACACCCCATACGAGGTGGCCAGCATCACCGAGGCCCGCTACCTCGGCACCGAGGGCGAGCTCCCGTTCACCACCTGGGAGAAGTCGGCCTGTCTCTTCATCGATCTGCTCAACGCGCAGCACGGACTGGCCACGATTGACGGCTCGGACGCCCCGCCGATGCTGTTCCTCGGCGAGTACGTGAACTTCGATGATCTCCGCCTGCAGAATCTGCGGGAGTTCGACGGATGGTAGCGCCCTTCGAGACGCCAACCGCGCGCGTGCCCAAGGCCGCCGGCTTCAACTGTCCGTCGTGCGGAGCCGCCATCGAGCTGCACGCGCAAGGCTGGGCCGTGTCGGTGGTGTGCGGTGCCTGCGGCGCGCAGCTCGATGCCACCGACGAAAATCTCAAGGTGCTGCAGTACGGCGAGGGCGTGACCGCCACGCCGCGCATCCCACTCGGCACGCGCGGAACCTGGAAGGGGGCGCCATGGGAGGTGATCGGCTTTCAGGTCGTCACCATCAGCGTGGAGGATACGGACTACTCGTGGACCGAGTATGTCTGCTTCAATCCGTATCGCGGCTTCCTGTATCTCTCGGAGTATCAGGGACATTGGAACGTCATCGAAAAGCTGCGCCGGCGTCCGGAGCACGAAATGGGTGGCGTTCGCCCGTCCGTCGAATTGAACGGCACCACGTATAAGCACTTCCAAACGGCCACCGCCTGCACCACGGCGGCCCTGGGCGAGTTCCCGTGGGAGCTGCGCATGGGCGACCGCGTCGTAGGCCGCGATTTCGTGGCGCCGCCGTTCATCCTGAGCGCCGAAGCGTCAGACAACGAGACCACGTGGTCGCTGGGCACGTATACGCCGCCCGAGGTGATTCAGAAGGCGTTCGGACTCACGAAGCCGCTGATGCAGCCCATCGGCGTGTTCGCGAATCAGCCCAATCCCCACGCCGGCACGCCAAAGCGCTTGATGGCGCGATTCGCGCTGTCGCTGCTCGCGCTGGTGCTGATGCTCGTGCTGAACGTCACGCTGGCCGGTAACCGCACCGTCTTCGAGCGCGCGTTTACGTTTTCGCGCGCACAGGAAGAGCAGGCCTCGGTGACCGATGCCTTCGACCTCGATGGGCGTACGTCGAACGTGGCGATCGATCTCGAGTCCGACCTCGACAACGACTGGCTCTTTCTCGTGCTGTCGCTGATCAATGAGACCACCGGCGAAACCCGTGAGGTCACACGGCAGCTGAGCTACTATCACGGCTCCGACAGTGACGGGTCGTGGAGCGAGGGCGATAAGCGCGAGACGGTGCGCATCGCATCGGTGCCGGCCGGTCGCTATTTCCTGCGCGTGCAAGCCGAAGGCGGCGAACCGGGTCGCGCGTCGGCGTCCTACACCATGCGCCTCCGTCGCGATGTGCCGCACTACGGGT
>CAITQY010000044.1 GCA_903894655.1 uncultured Gemmatimonadota bacterium | reverse complement strand
GATCAATCTCGACGGCACCATGCTCTGCTCGAAGTACGTCGTGCCGCACATCATCGCCGCGGGCGGCGGTGCGGTGCTCAATATGAGCTCGTTTCTCGCGGTGCTGGGCTGTTCTTTTCCTCAGGACGGCTATACGGCAAGCAAGGGAGCCATCAGTGCGCTGACGCGATCCATGGCGGTGCAGCTGGGCGCGAAGGGCGTGCGGGTGAATGGCATCGCCCCGGGGCCGGTGCTCACGGCACACGTCGAGCAATTCTTCCCCGATCCAGATGCGCGACAAATCCGCCTGGCCCGCATCCCACTGGGGCGCTTCGGTGAGCCGGCGGATATCGCCGGTACCGCCGCGTTTCTCCTGTCCGATGCCGCCGCGTGGATCACGGGACAGGTCCTCGTGATCGACGGCGGCATCTCCAGCAACTACCTGTAAGCGACGGGCTGATCCCATGTGTCGACTGCTTGGTTTCGTGTCCAACGCGCCCATCACCCTGTGTGATCTGCTCGGCGAGCAGGAGCTCGCCGAGTTCGTGGCGCTGTCCCAGACGCATGGTGATGGCTGGGGCGTTGCGCGGGCCACCGCCAGTGGCGTCGAGGTGATCAAGGCGGCCGAGGCGGCGGGTGAGAGTGCGCCGTTTGCGCACGTCGCGCGATCCCTGCCGGCCGATCTCGGCATCGTCCATCTACGGTGGGCGACGCTCGGCCTCGGGGTCACTTCGGAGAACACGCATCCGTTCACCGACGGACAGATCGCGTTTGCGCATAACGGGTCGGTGAAGCCGCCGGATGTCATCGACGCGCTGATGCCGGCAACGTTCGCGTCGCGGCGTGCGGGGACCACGGACAGTGAGCGGTACTTCCTGGCCACGCTGGCCGCGGCGCAGGAGGTAGAGATTGCTCGCGCACTGGAGCGCACCGCCACCGCGATTGCGCAGCGCGCGACGTTCACCAGCGTTAATGCGATGATCGCCACCCGCGACGCACTGCACGTGATCAATCTGTTCAACCCCGCGGCGGAGGCGAAAGAAGCCGCGCCGCACTATTACCGCATGGGATACCGGATCACGCCGAACGCCGTCGTGGTGGCGTCGAGCGGATGGGGTGATGGATGGACGTTTCTCGAGAACGGCGACGTGCTCACCGTCGAACGGGCTACGTTGGCGGTGCATATTCATCGGTGTGAGGGCGTCCCGTGGGTGTCGCGTGCCGGCGCATCGACGATTTTTGCGGATACCACCTCACGCTAGCGCCGTCGCTGCGCGACGTGGTCCACCTGTTGCAGATCATCGTCCGCCTAACCCGCTTCCCTCTCCCAGCCGCCATGCACGCCATTTTCTGCGCCCCGTCCCGCTACACGCAGGGGCCCGACGCCACACAGTCGCTCGGTGCCGAACTCGCCACGTTGCGGCTGGCGGGTCCCGTGCTCGTGGTCACGAGTCGGTCGCCGCGCGCGCGGCTGGAGCCCACGTGGCACGCGTCGCTCAGTGCCGCCGGCTACGCGATGCATGTCCATGAGGTCGTCGGCGAGTGCACGCACGCGGAGATCGCGCGCATTGTGTCGGCGGCGACGGCCGCGGGGTGTGGTGTGATCGTGGGGGCTGGCGGCGGCAAGGTGATCGACGCGGCTCGTGCGGCGGCGGTCCAGCTGCAACAACCGTTCGTGAGTTGCCCAACGATCGCCTCCACCGATGCGCCCTGCAGCGCCATTTCGGTGGTGTACAGCGAGGAGGGGGTGGTCGTCGAGATTCTGGTGCATCCGGTCAACCCGGTGCTGGTGCTGGTGGATTCGCGCGTCATTGCCGAGGCGCCGGTGCGCCTGTTGGTGGCGGGGATGGGCGACGCGCTCTCCACGATGTTCGAAGCGCGGGCCTGCATGGCCGCCAACAAGCCGAACACGCGGGGTGGTGCCGGAACACGCGGTGCGCTCGCGCTTGCCGAGCTGTGTTACCGCACGCTGCTGGCCGACGGCGTGGCCGCGCTGGAGGCGGCGCGCGCGCACGATGTGACACCGGCGCTCGAGCACATCATCGAAGCCAACACGCTGCTGTCGGGGTTGGGCTTCGAGTCGGCCGGCCTCGCGGCGGCGCATGCGGTGCACAACGGCCTCACGGTGGCCCCTGGCACGCACGATTTTTTGCACGGCGAAAAGGTGGCCTTCGGAGTGCTGGTCCAGTTGCAGCTCGAGGGGGCCGACCCCGCGCTGGTGCACGAGGTGATCACCTTCTGCCGCGCGGTGGGGCTGCCTACCACGCTGGCCGGTATCGGGTGCGCCGATCTGTCGGACGCGCTGCTGCAGCAGGTTGCCGCGCGCGCCGTGATCGCGGGCGAGTCGATTCACAACGAGCCGTTCCCCGTGACCGCCGATCTCGTCGTCGCCGCGATCCGTGCGGCCGATGCAGCGGGTCGGGCGCACGCCTGACGGCCTTGGCGCAGCTGTCCCGCGTGTGCGGGGCGTTCTGGCGTTCAAGGGGTCAGAGTTGTTGATGCGGATTCTTTGAACGCAACCGATCAAACGCAACCGATCAACAACTCTGACCCCTTGAAGAGATCTTACGGCCGCGCCAGTACCCCCGCCACGCGCTCGGCCAGCAGGTGCAGCGTGAACGGCTTCTGTAGAAACCCCTCGTCGCCCTGCGCAATCTCCGCCGCCAGTGCGGGGTCGTCCACAAAGCCGCTCATGAACAGCACGCGCGTGTCGGGGCGCCCCTCCTTCAGGCGCTGGGCTAACGTGCCCCCTCCCATGTGCGGCATCACGACGTCGGTGAGCAGCAGCGCGATGGGCCCCTCGTACTGCGCCGCCACGGCCAGTGCCTCGACCCCATCATGTGCCGCGAGGATCTCGTACCCCAACTCCTGCAGCGTGTGACGGACGAGGTTGAGCACCAGCGCATCGTTCTCCACCAGCAGAATGGTACCGGTACCGCGCACCGGCGCGCTGGCCGTCGCTGGCGCACCGCTGACGAGTTCCCGACGGTCGCTCGGCAGGAGTACATGAATGGAGGTGCCTTCGCCAACCGCGCTGGTGATGCGGATCGTGCCATTCGCGGTGGTGACAATCCCGTACACCGTGGAAAGACCCAGCCCGGTCCCCTCGCCCGCCGGCTTCGTGGTGAAGAAGGGTTCGAACACCTGCTGACGGACCTCTTCGGTCATACCGTGGCCCGTGTCGCTGACCTCCAGTTCCACGTACTCACCCGCCGCGAGCCCGAAGGTAGGCTCGGCCAGTGATAACGGACGGAGCTCGATGGAGACCGTTCCACCCGACGCCATCGCGTCGCGGGCGTTCACGACAAGGTTCACCAGCACCTGCTGCAGCTGCGATGCATCAAGTGGTACGTGCTGCGCCCCCGGCGCGCGATGCACCCTGATCTCGATGGTGTCGCTCACCAAGCGGCGCAGCATCGCGACGGTGCGGTCAAGCACTTCCACGACATTGACACTCGTGACTTGCTGCACCGACCGGCGGCTGAACGCCAGCAGCTGTTGGGTCAGATCGGCCGCCCGCTTGCTGGCTTCAAGGATGGGCTCGAGCACCTCACGCCGCGCGTCGCCCTCGTCGATCTCCAGCATGAGGGCATCGCCACAACCGGCGATCACCGTGAGCAGGTTGTTGAAATCGTGCGCGATGCCGCCGGCCAGCCGACCCAGCGCGTCCATCTTCTGCGATTGCACGAGCTGCTGCTCCACCCGCCGCAGCTGCGTGAGATCGAGGCCGTATCCCAGCACGCGCTCCACCGTGCCATCGGCCCCGAACATCGGCACCATGTGGCGCTGGTAATGGCGGGCAGCGCTATCGGCATCGCGCAGCACCTCTTCGTACTCGTCGATCTCACGCCCCTCCACCACGCGGCGGATCGACGCCTCGCGCGCCTCGGCGAAGCTGGCCGCCCGTCCGCGATATGCCGCATACTCCCGATCGGTGCGCCCGATGATCCACGAGCGCAGCGCCTCGTCGCGGATGGCACTGGGGGTGACGAACTCGTAGCGACCGGTGGGGGAGAGGACCGCCATCTGACCGGGGAGCGCCGCGAAGATCCCCTCGAAGAGCGCGAGTCGTTCGGCGGTGCGGTCATCTGGGGAGCGCGCCGCGCTGAATTGCCACAACGTGCCGGTGAGCACGTCGCCGTCACGGAGCGGCACGTACGTGCGCTCGAGCGCGTGCCCCGCCGCGGTGGTCAGCGGCTCCCGGTATACGGCCTCACCGCGGCTGCGCAGGAACGCGACGCCGTCGAGGTACCCGGCGCGATCGAGAAAGGCCGTGGCCACTGCCTCGTGGAGCGCGCTCGACGGGCGGCCACGAGACGGAGTGGACGGCTCCGGCAATCCCACGTGCCGCAGCAGGGACGGCGTGCAGTGCTGGACGAGGCCGTTGGCATCCTCGAGGAGGATGCCGACGGCCGTGTCTGCGATGTTCATGCCGACGTCGGAATATGATGTCGCGTTCATCATTGACTGGCACGTTAGCATCGGGATGCGTCCGCGACCGTCAGCGCATCCGGTAGAACTGCAAGCCGTTGCCGTCGGGGTCGCGCACATGAAACTCGCGCGTTCCCCACGGCGTGTCGCCCGGGCAACGCCATGGGCTGTCACTGCGGAGCACCTCGTGGAGCGCCGGCGTGCTCGCGAGTTCCGCATAACACGCATCGACGTCAGACACCACGAAGCGATAAGTCGAGCGATCGACCGGATGCGCCCACTGGTGCGCGTCGTGCCACTGCAGGTGGAGCTCGACGTCGTCGCGTCTGACCGCCGCATACCGCGGCTGCACCGGATCGTCCTGGAAGGTCACGTGAAATCCCAGCTGCGCGTAGAAACGAACGGAGACCGCGACGTTACGGGACATCAACACCGGATGCACCGCTTCGATCCTGACCGTCATGATCGCTCCTCGCTGTCCTAACGCGTCGGATAGAGATCGTCGCCGAGTGTGATGTCGGCCCCCGACCACGCGGCCGTGAACGCGCGCTGCGCCGCCGTCGCGTCCCGGCGCTGCGCCTGCAGACTCTTCCACACGCCGAAGAGTGCGCGTGGATTTTGTGGATGCTTGGCCAACTCCGCACGAAAGACCGCCTCGGCCTCGGGTGCGCGGCCCGCCGACAGCAGCGCGACCCCGAGTCGCTCGCGCTCGGGGAGCAGCCAGTCCGGCGGCTCGTTGTATCCGAGCTTGTCCTCGGCGGCCACCGCCTCGGTGAATGCCGCAATCGCACCCGTGCGGTCACCCTTCGCCTCGGCGATGCGGCCGGTGAGATCGGCGATCGCCACCGCGAGCACGTCACCACCCCAGTTCACGGGCCCGACCATCGCGTCCTTCGGCACGCCGCGCGCCGTGCGCTGCAACGTGGCGAGCGCTTGCTCCGCGTTCGCTGCCTGCCCGCTGGCGGCGAGCGCCGCCCCGCGTGCCCAGTAGAAGAAGCCGGTCTGCAGCGTGCGGGTGGCCGTGGGCGGTTGCGTGGCGTTGGCGAGGATGTCGGTCCACTGCCCGAAGCGCACGAGCACGAACAGCTCCAGCGCTGCGAACGGTTCGAGCATCGCCATCTGGTCGGCCACGGGATCGGCGACCTTCACGGTGCGCGCGGCGCTGGCACGTGCTTCGGCCAAGTTGCCCGCAAACATCGCCGACGCGGACTCGAAGTGCAGGTTGTGGGCGTAATAACCCATCGCGTAAAACGTCTGCGCGCCGTTCGGCCCGAAGTACGCCTCATCGACCGCCGCGGCGGCGGCATTGGCCTTGGCGGAGCGCGCGTACTCACCGGTGCGGATGTAAATGTGCGACGGCATGTGCACGAGATGCCCCGCCCCGGGGACGAGCGTCTCCAGGCGGCGGGCCGACTGCGCTGCGCGCTCCGGCGCCTTCGACGCTTCGATGGCGTGGATGTAGTAGTGGTTGGCGCCCGGATGTTCAGGATGAAGGGCGATCACGCGTTCGAGTTGCGCCACGATGGGTGGCGTCCACGCCTCGGGGGTCCCGTCGGCCGTGTACAGGCGCCACGGATGCCGGTTCATGAGGCTCTCGGCGTGCAGGGCTCCCACGTCGGCGTCATCTGGGAATCGGGCGGCCAGCGCGCCCATCGCGTCGGAATAGGCCGTCTCGCGCACCGACTGATCGCCGGTGGGATTGGCGACGTAGCGCGTGCCCAGCGCGGCCACGAGCCCTTGTTCGACCTCGCTTCCATTTGCGGCGCGACGCGCGGCTTGGGCGAGATGGGTGAATGCTTTCGCCAAGCGGTCGGCGGGTGCGGGATCGTTGATGTTCGTGCCGAGCGCGAGCGCCATTCCCCAGTGCGGCATGGGCGACAGCGTGTCGAGCGCCGCGGCCCGCGCGAAGGAGGCCACGGCTTCCTCGTGATTGAAGCCGTAGAGCAGGGTGAGGCCTTCGTCGAAGAACTGCTGCGCCTCGGTACTGTTAGTACGGATTGCCCGATGGTACGGCCCGAGCTTCTCGAGCAGCGCGGTTCGCGCGGCCGGCGCGGCCATGCCCGCGTTGTGCGCGGCGGGTTTGGCATCACGGCTGCACGCGGTGACAACAAGGAGCAGGGCGATGGACGCCTGCCGGAGAATAGCGCGCTTCGTCATGGTCGGACCTCCTAGTTTTCGGCGTCAAAAGTAACACACGCTCGCGTCGTGTTCATTTTCCTAGACGTGGGGATGCCCACATGGGCTGCGGTCGGAGCGGGCGAAGCACGCTGTACCGCATTATCGGCGTGTGAGCTTGTTCGGGAATTCCGCCGCGGTCGGCGAGGGCGGCGGTTAGGCGGGCGGAGACCCGGGCCGCGTCACTCACCGTCGAGCGAGTCGATATCGGCGAGATCCTTGAGGCGGCCACTCGCCCGCTTGTTGCGGACGAAGGCGGCGCGACCGATGAACGGGACCGACACGTCTTCGAAGTCAGCCTCGATCCGCTCAGGCCACGCCTCGTCGAAGGTCACGCCGCTGATCCCCGTGAGGATGTCGATGCGCCACGGGGGGAGTCCAAACTGCGCGACGGTATCCGGGCGTGTAAGATCGGCCTCGGTGATCTTCAGTGTGGAAAGCGGTGCACCGAACGCGGCGAGCGCCGCCCAGACGCGACTCACATTCTCCGGGGACGCGTCGATCCACACGTCGAGGTCGACCGTCGCTCGTGGCACGCCATGGGCTGCGAGGGCGTGCGCGCCCACCACGAGGAAACGCGCCTCGGCGCGACGCAGCTCGGCGAGAAAATCCCGGAAGTCCTCGATCATGCCCGGCTACCGGCGGTTCGCCTGACGTGTCACGACCGTCACCGGCATCGCGGCCCGCTCATACACAGGCAACGGCGCGCGCGTGTGAGCCCAGAGATCGGCGCTGAGCACCGCCACCAATGCCACACGCTCGGACGGCGTGCCAGCCACCCGGCTGTCACCTGCTTCCGGACTGTGGAGCGACACCACACGAACGGTCATGTTGCGGCGAGCGGTCGACATGAGGACAATCTACCGACGTGGCGCGGTCGTCGGCAGGTGGGATGCCCCTCTGCACACTGAACTTGCCCCGTTTCGGTGGAGCCGCCATCGCTGTGTGAGAGGACGAGTCCCTATTGAGTTTTTTCGGGACGGCGCAGACCGTGGTGAGCGACCGGATCGGAAATCAGCAGCGCCTCCTCATCCTCGATTCTCGCGGAGCGTCGCCGGCCACTCCACGGCCCCGGTCATCACCGCCACCGCATCCGCCATCCCGATCTCCTTCGCATGCACCAGCGCCGCCCGTCGCCCCAGCCGTTGAATGTGAATCCGATCGGCCAGCGCAAACACGTGCGGCATGTTGTGACTGATCAGTATCACGCTTAATCCACGATCGCGCACGCGCGTGATGAGGTCGAGCACCATGCCGCTCTCTTTCACGCCCAGCGCCGCGGTGGGTTCATCCAGAATCACCACATGTCGCGCGAAGGCCGCGCTGCGCGCCACGGCGATCCCTTGTCGCTGACCACCGGAGAGCGTCTCCACGGCCTGCGTGATCGAGCGTATACCAATGCCGAGCTGCTGCAGATGCTCGGCGGCCTCGCGCTCCATGCGCGTGCGGTCGAGCAACCGCAGCAGCGACCCCGCGAGGCCAACGCGACGATGTTCGCGCCCTAAGAACAGATTCTCGGCGATCGACATCGCGGGCGCCAGCGCGAGGTCCTGGTACACGGTTTCAATGCCGGCGCGACGTGCATCGCTGGGACCCGTGAAGTGTACGCGCGCGCCATCCAGCCAGATCTCGCCGCTATCGGAAATGGATGCCCCCGATAGCGCCTTGATGAGCGACGACTTGCCGGCGCCGTTGTCGCCGATCACGGCCATGATCTCACCCGCGCGCACTTCGAAGTCGGCGCCGTCGAGTGCGGTCACGTGACCGTAGCGCTTCACGAGGCCACGCGCCTCGAGCACCATCGGAGAGGGCTGATCGTTCACGACACGGTCCTCATGCCT
This sequence comes from uncultured Gemmatimonadota bacterium, assembly GCA_903894655.1. GTDB lineage: Bacteria > Gemmatimonadota > Gemmatimonadetes > Gemmatimonadales > Gemmatimonadaceae > Gemmatimonas. The sequence goes on along the minus strand of CAITQY010000044.1, from coordinate 850 downwards.
TTCGTGACCACTGATCGGTGGCCACGGCCAGAATCACCAGCACGCCGGTGACTAAAATCTGATACACCGACGACACGCCCATGAGCGTGAGCCCGTTGCGGAACACGCCCACGATCAGCGCGCCGATGAGCGACCCGAGTATGAGCCCACGTCCACCGAACAGGCTCGTGCCGCCCAGCACCACGGCGGTCACGGCATCGAGATTTTCGGTCTGTCCACTTTGCGGGTCGCCCACGCCGGTGCGCGCGATCGACAACAGCGCGGCCACGCCGGCGCACAGTCCCGACAGCATATACACGCTGAGCAGCACCCGGTTGGTGTTGATGCCAGATAAGCGCGCGGCCTCGAGGTTGTTCCCCACGGCGTACACATGTCGGCCCGCCGCGGTCTCGCGCAGCACTACGTACGCAAGGGCGTACAGGAGCAGCATGGCAAGGGCGCCGAAGGCGATCGGCGTGTTCGCCACGCGCACGCTCTGGCCAAGCCACGTGAGCAGCGGTGGCAGGTCGGTGAACGTCTGCGCCCGCGACACGAGCTGCGTGATCGCAAAGGCAATGTTCATCGTGCCCAGTGTGACGATGAACGGCGGCAGTTTGATGCGGGTGACCAGCAGACCGTTGATCATGCCAGCGATGGTGGTCACACCCATGCCGCCGGCGATGGCCATGGCGGGATGCCACCCGTGCTTCACCGCCAGCAGGCTCATGACGATCGACCCTAGCGCCATGATCATGCCGCAGGCGAGGTCGATGCCGCCGGTGAGAATCACCAGCGTTTGCCCGATGGCGAGCACGCCCACCACCATCACCTGACTCAGCACGAGCGACAGATTGGCGCCGGTGAGGAAGCG
>CAITQY010000043.1 GCA_903894655.1 uncultured Gemmatimonadota bacterium | reverse complement strand
CACGAGCGACACGGGAATCATGCCCACCGTGTTCACCTCGTCGAAGAAGCGCTTCATGGTGAAGTCGCCGCCGAGCTGCCGCGCACGCTCGGCCATGGTTTCCTCCATCAGTCGACCGCCCGTGACGTAGCTGGCGCCGTAGCCTGGCTGACGCAGATACAAGTGTTGCTCGAAGCCCAGCAACGGATCGCGACGCATCCACCCGCGCGGCGTCCAGCGCACATGCATGTCGGCGGCCTCCGCCATGGTGAGTGTGTTGGCGTGCGCATACAGATTGCCCAGACCGCGCGCGGCCCGCGCCGCCAGCATGGTCCACACGATCTCGCGCGAGCGTGGCGAACTGTCATAGAGCCCCGCTTGCATCATCCACTCTTCCATCGACGTGGCCATCCCTTCGGCTCGGCTCATCCACACGTTGTACAGCAGCGGCGTACGACGGATGGGGCTCGCGTGCGGATGCTCGCGGAAGCGACCGTTGTCCCACCAATGCCAGAGATGCGTCCAGAGCGTGCGTGGATCGCGATGCGTAGCCTGCGAAAAGAAATTGCGCGTGGCCTCGGGCGAGTACGACTGGAAACGCTCGCGTAGCGCCCGCTCCATCCAGGGCTCGACTGTGACGATGCCCTGATCGCGGAAGAACTGCATGTACTTCGGCAGCGCCTCGGCTTGCATGGTCGCGAATTCGGCCGCGGAGCCGGCCACGGGCATGGGCGGCAGCTTCGCGTTGCGGGTTTCCTCGAGACGAAGCGACGCATGTGCCCGCGCGAGTTCACGTCGCGTGATCGTGACCTCTTCTTCCCACGAGAGCGGCACCAGCAGCACGTTCTTGAGGAACCAGGTGTACTGGGCTTTGCCGATGCCCGAGGGGCCGGTTTTCTTCGCTGCTTCGGTGCGCAGCCAGCCGGTAAACGACTCGGTCGCACTCGCGGCGCCAGCAATCGCTGCCGTGAGCGCGCTGTCGTTCGGGTTGGCGGCGCCCACCAACGTGGCCAGTGTGCCGAGTGCCTCGTGTTGTTCTTCGAAGCTCTTGACGGCGCCCACCCACAAGTCCTTGGCGTTACCCTTGGCCAGATTCACGCGCGCCTGACGCAGCAGCGGGGCGATCGTGTTCAACTGCGCGGCAAGACGGCGTGATTCGTCGGCGTTGAGGGCGCGTGACTGATCGAGTACGGTGCGCGGCCACACGGGGTACTGCCACAAGCGGACCGCCCCGTGAATCATGGGGCCTTCTTCGGCCGGCGTGTCACTCTCTTCGGTGCGTACCGAGGCGTAGTACGCCGGGTCGCGCGAAAACGGCGTGAGCACCGTGAGGTGATACTGCATGCCATTCATCTCGGCCCGCACCAGGTGCCAGTCCACCTGCTCCGGCACGCGCCAGCCGGTGGTATCGATGGCACGCAACTTCGCCTGCATAGCGCGCAGAGCGGCAAGCCGGCGCGCGTTGGTGGGCGGGGCGTAATCGGGAATGCCGTCGCGGCGCGGCGGTTCTTCGAAAGAGCGCCACTCGGTGAACAGCGACAGTAACTGCGGATAGCTGCGGCTCGGCGAGGCCGGCTGCGCATGGAGCACAGTGTGCGGCACCACGAGCAGGGCCGCGAAGGCCGCGGCAACGGTGCCCCGAAGGGGGCGAGGGCTGAAAAAAGGCATGCCAGAATCTACGCCTGGATCAATTTCTTGCACGCGACCCGACTGGAACACGGACCACACGGCCAATAGATCTTTAACAGCGGGAACACGGAGCAAACGGATTGCACCGATTACACCGATAAACGACACCAAGGATCAACAGCGCTTTTCAATCAAGTTGTGTGCTGATCTGTGCAATCGGTGCGATCCGTTGTCTCCGTGTTCCAGCAGTTGCCGTTGCCGTTGCTATTGCGGTTCCCGTTCCCGCCGTTAGAACGCCACCATGCGCGTGACCTTGATCGCCACCGACCGCTCGTTGCGCACGTTGGTGAATGTGTTCTGTCGCTCGGTGTACACGAGGAACACGTCGCTGAGCGGCGCATAGCGCCACGCCAGCCGCGCATTGGTCACGAAGCTGCGCGACTGCGTGTTGTATTGCACGAAGGTGCTGCCGAAGAGCGTGGTGGAATAGGCGTACTTCAGGCGTACCCCCGCGAGGTCGGCGGCAAAGGCGCCACTGGGCAGTTCCACATCGTTGTGCTGATACGTGCCTTCGAAGCTGATGTCGTAGCGCGGGCGCCAGGTGAGTCCGCCACTCAGCGTGGTGTTGGTGCCGTTGTAGAAGTCGCCCACCTGCACGCCGGCGTTGCCGTACACCGGATAGCGCTGCGTCGAGGTGTAGGTGGCCTTCGCATTGCGGAAATTGTAGCGGCCGATCGGGATCGAGCGTCCCGGGAACGGCGTAAAGACGCGATCGAGGCGATCGAACCAGTCATTCACTTGGAGCTTGAGTTCACCATCGGGCTGGAAAAAGATGTCCATCGCCGCGGTGAGTTGATGCGACTGCGCGCTGCCGTCGAGATCGGTGTACAGGTCCGCTTCGACATACGGGTTGAGTTCCTGAATCCCCTTGAGCTTCGGACGCGCGTGAATACCGGCAGTGGCGTACGTCTGCTGAAAGCCGCGGCGGTTTACGAAGCCGATGCCGGGATCGAAGTGGTCCGACACGCGCTTGTACATCGCCGACGTGTTCCAGAGCTTGCCGCGATACGCCGCTGACACGCGACCGGCCGTGCCATTCGAGCTGGCCGTGTCGGCATCGCTGACCGCGAAGTACGAGTTGATGATCAGATTGCCCAGCAAGCGGATGTTGGCGTCCACACCGTACGAGCGATTGTAGCTGCCGCTGCTGTCGGTGGCCTGACGATTGGCCGCCAGCAGTCCGATATCCGAGTTGCCGAAGATGTTTCGGCGCACGCGCGCCACGGCGAAGTTCTCGGTGGGCGTGGTGCCGGCGCGTTGCGTTTGCATATCGAGCAGTCCTACTTCCCACCCGCCCACGCGGCCGGTGAGACGACCGCCGCCGGCAATGGGAATGGGCAGGCCATCTTTCGTGAGCCCGATCTGCCGCGAATTGAACAGCGTGAAGTCGCTGAGCGACGCGCCCATGCGATAGTTGCGCTCGGCTACGTCACCCAAGGTGAACGAGCCGGAATTTTCGATGAAAAACTCGCGACGTTCGGGGAAGAGAATGCCGAAGCGCGTGAGGTTCACCACCTGCTGATCGACTTCGACCTGCGAGAAGTCGGTGTTGACGGTGAGATCGAGCGTGAGCGACGGCGTGACGCCGTACTTGATATCCCCGCCGATGTCGGCCTTGCTGCCCAGCGAGCCACTCGGCACCT
>CAITQY010000042.1 GCA_903894655.1 uncultured Gemmatimonadota bacterium | reverse complement strand
GGGCTTCTCACCGAGCATGAACGTGGGCGGGCTGGCGATGCACTGGGGCGGGGTGTCTCCGCGCTATTCGCCCGAGGACTTCCGATTGCGTTCGATGTACGGCGTGGGCAGTGACTGGCCGTTCAGCTACGACGATCTCGATCCGTTTTATCAGGAAGCCGAAGAGCGGATGGGCGTGGCCGGCGAGCAGGGGCCGGTGGCGCTCGATCCGCGTGGGAAGCCGTATCCGTTGCCGCCGCTGCCGATCAACTACAACCTCGCGCAGCTACAGCAGTGGGCCACCAAGGCGGGTATTGCCACGTGGAGCACACCAAGCGCCAAGAACTCGGTGGCGCAGGATGGACGGGCACAGTGTCAGCGGTGCGACACCTGCTATCCCATCTGCCCCACCGGCGCCAAGTACTCGCCCGACTTCACGTGGGACGCACTGGTCGCGCGCAAGCGGATCACGCTCGTAACCGAGACGTTGGTGCGCAAGCTCGAGGCCGACCCGAAGACGGGGCGCATTACGCGCGCCACCGGCAACCGGACCACCGCGTCGGGCGAGGAGGTGACCATCGAGGGTGGCACGTTCGTGCTGGCCGCCGGCTTCGTGTGGTCGCCGCATTTGCTGCTGCTCTCGAAGAGTAGCGCCTTCCCGAACGGACTGGCCAATCGCAGCGGATTGGTGGGCAAGTATCTGGCGGGTCATCGCAACGTGAATGCGTATCTGCGTTTGCCCATGGAGCTGTTCCCCGGCATCAACGTGCAGCATTCGTTGGTGTCCAAGCAGTTCATGCGCGTACCGCGCTCGTCGCGCTATCTGCGCCACGACCTGCGCATCTGGGAGTCGAGCGTAGGTCGCGAACCGCGACTGCGCGGAGATGATGGCCAGGTGCAGTTCGGCGATGCACTGATGAAAGACTGGCAGCAGCGCGCGAAAGGCGCGACGGCGCGTGTGCGTGGCTACTACGACGTGCTCCCCGACAAGGACAGCGCGCTCTCGCTCGACGCGAAGAAGACCAACCGCTTCGGCGATCCAATGCCCAACGTGTCCTTCAAGGACGCGCCGGAAAGCGCCGCGCTGAAGGACTGGCAGGAGGAACAGCTGCGTGAGCTGTTCCGCACCATGGCGAAAGCCGGTGGCGGTGAGATCCTGCGCATGGAGAACAGCGCCAACGATCTTGGCCAGGAGCACCCGGTGGGCGGCTGCCGGATGGGCACCGATCCCATGCAGAGTGTGGTCGATGCGCACGGACGCGCGCACGATCACGAGAATCTCTGGGTGGCCGGCGCCCCCGCGCAGCCCACGGCGTCGTGCTGCAACGGTACGCTTACCTTCGTGGCGGTTGGGCTGCGCACGGCGGCCGCGATCGGAGACGCCGCCGCAGTTTGATCGAGCGTGAATCATCAAAACGGCAACAGCTGGAACACGGATGGTGGAGGATTGCACGGATCGCACGGATAAGCAGAAAGCGATAACTGCACGACTCGTAGATGACGCGCCGGACGGCTTATCTGTGTAATCAGTGTGATCGCTTTTGAAATCCGTGTTCCCGCTTTTGCCGTTGCTGTCTTGGGACGAGGGGCGGAGATGGAGATCTCCGGCAGATCGCCTCAGATTCGGGCTTTCCCTGACATGGGCTGGTGAGGCACCTTTCAGGAATACGTACCCTCCACCCATCCTGCCGATGCGCCGCTCTCTCCTTCGTGCCGTCCTTGCCGGCCCGCTCTTGGCCGCCCCCCTGTTCGCGCAATCGCGCGCCATCACGGCCGCCGACTACGCGCGGGCCGAGCGCTTCCTCGCCTTCAACACGGCGAATCTGGTGTCGCGCACCGGGGTGCAGCCGACGTGGCTCCCCGACGGACGGTTCACCTATCGCGTGCGACTGCCCGACGGCAGCTCGCCGCTCATGGTGGTTGACCCGAGCAAGGGCACCAAGACCGAGTGCACCGCCGCTGGCGCCAACTGCCCGGCTGAGCCCGCGCGCGCCAATGGCCGCACCGCGGCCGGCCCCGGTGCCCGACCGCCCGAGCATGTCTCCCCCGATGGCAAGACGGCCGCCTTCATCCGCGACTGGAACCTCTGGGTGCGCGACGTGGCCACGAACACCGAAACACAGGTCACCACCGATGGCGTGAAGGACTTCGGGTACGCCACCGACAACGCCGGCTGGGTCCACTCGGATCGCGCGATTCTCACCTGGTCGCCCGACTCCAAGAAGATGGCCACGTTCCAGCAGGATCAGCGGAACGTCGGCGAGATGTATCTCGTGAAAACGAAGGTCGGTCACCCCGAGCTGAGCGCGTGGAAGTATCCGCTGCCGGGCGACAGCGTGGTGTCGATGATTCACCGCGTGATCATCGACCTGTCGGGGTCGGCTCCGAAGACGGTGCGTTTCAAGATGCCGGCCGATCAGCACCGCTCGTCGGTATGTGATCACATCTCGTGCGGTGGCAGTGAACTCTCCGACGTGGAGTGGTACGCCGACGGTTCCAAGCTGGCGTTCCTGTCGAACTCGCGCGACCACAAGATCGCCACGCTGCGCATCGCCGATGCAACCACCGGTGACGTACGCGACGTGCTGCGCGAAGAGGTGCCCACGCAGTTCGAGAGCGGCGACAACGGACCGAACTGGCGCGTGCTGCCGGCCACCAACGAAGTGATCTGGTTCTCCGAGCGCGACGACTGGGGACAGCTGTACCTGTACGACCTCACCACCGGCGCCCTGAAGTCGAAGATCACCACGGGTGATGGCCCGCTGCTTTCCGTGGAGCGCGTGGATGAGAAGGCGCGCACGATCTGGTTCGTGGCCGCGGGAAAAATCCCCGGGCGCGATCCGTACTTCCGCCATCTCTATCGCATCGGCATGAACGGCAAGGGGCTCACGCTCCTCACGCCGGAAGACGGCGACCACAACACCACGCTGTCGCCCAACGGCGCCGTGTTCGTGGACAGCTGGTCACGGGCCGATCTCGCGCCGACCGCCGTGCTGCGCAACGCCAGCACCGGCAAGCTGATCTCGACGCTCGAGCAGGGCGACATCTCCAAGCTGGTAGCCGCCGGCTGGAAGGCCCCCACGCGCATCACGGTGAAGGACCGCGCCGGCAAGTGGGACCTGTACGGCGTGATGTGGACGCCGACCACGCTGGATTCGACGAAGAAGTACCCGATCATCAACTACATCTACCCGGGTCCGCAGGGTGGCAGCGTAGGCAGCCGTCAGTTCTCCGCGGCCACGCGCGACAACCAGGCACTGGCGGAGCTGGGGTTCATCGTCGTCGCCATCGACGGCACCGGTAATCCGACGCGCTCGAAGTCGTTTCACGACGCGTACTACGGCCGCATGAGCGACAACACGCTCCCCGATCAGATCGCCGGCATGAAGCAGCTGGCCGAGCGCTATCGCTTTATCGATCTCGAGCGCGCGGGCATGTGGGGCCACTCAGGCGGCGGCTTCGCCACCGCATCCGCGATGTTCCAGTACCCCGACTTCTTCAAGGTCGGCATTTCCGAGTCGGGCAATCACGACAACCGCAACTACGAAGACGATTGGGGCGAGCGCTATCACGGCCTGCTCACCAAGTGCGGCGCCGTCGACAATTACGACAAGGAAGCCAATCAGACGCTGGCGAAAAACCTGAAGGGCAAGCTGATGTTGGCGCACGGCACGATGGATGACAACGTGCCGCCCGACAACACTTGGCTCGTGGTCGACGCCCTGATCAAGGCGGGCAAGGATTTCGATCTGGTGATGATTCCAAACGCGGCGCACGGCTACGGCGCGGCGTCGAACTACATGATGCGCCGGCGGTGGGATTATTTCGTGCAGCATCTGCTGGGCGCGACGCCGCCGAAGGAATACCAGATCGGCCCGAAAAGCTGAGAGCCGGCACACACCCCCGCTAGGTTTCGCACATGGATCGTCTCTTCATCATCATCGGCGCAGTGTCCGGCGCGATCGGCGTCGCCGCCGGCGCGTTCGGCGCGCACGCCCTGCGGGCCCGCGTCGAGCCACGACTGCTCGAAGTGTTTGAGACCGGCGCCCGCTATCAGATGTACCACGCCATCGCGCTGCTGGCGGCCGCGTGGGTCGTCACACGCTTCCCGGGTTCGCTGGCCAACGCCAGCGGCTGGCTTTTCCTGGCAGGCACCGTCCTCTTCTCCGGCTCGCTGTACGCGATGACGCTGACCGGCATTCGGGCGCTTGGCGCCATCACACCGCTCGGCGGTGTGTGCTTCATCGCGGGGTGGGCCTGCTTGGCCCTCGCCGCGATGCGGCGATAGTGCGCCGCTGAATGCTGCTGACCAGCCCCTCCGTTTCACAACTCGCCGTCATCGCGGCCATCTCGGCGGTCGGCGGCGCCGTCAACTCGATTGCCGGGGGTGGCACGTTGCTCACATTCCCGGCGCTGCTCGCGCTGGGTGTGCCACCGGTATCCGCCAACGCCACCAGCACACTGGCCCTGTGGCCGGGATCGATGGCGAGTATGTGGGGCTACCGACGACAACTGGCCGGTGCCGAACGCTGGGCGATGCGACTCGCCGTCCCGAGTATTCTCGGTGGCGGTATCGGTGCCGCTCTCCTGCTGGCCACCACCGATGCACAGTTTCGCGCGCTCGTGCCTTGGCTGGTGTTCGGCGCGACGGTGCTGTTCGCCCTGCAAGGCCCCGTGATGAAGCGCCTGCGCACACGCGCGAGTGCGTCGCCGACCGGCGTGGTCGAACGTCCCCTCAATCCAACCACCGGCATGCTGATCGCACAATTTGCGGTCGGCATTTACGGCGGGTACTTCGGTGCCGGCGCGGGGATCGTGATGCTGGCGGTGTTCGGCTTCATGGGGCTCACGAACATTCACCAAATGAACGGCCTGAAGAACTTCAACGGCATCTGCTTCAACGGCATCGCTGCGATCACCTTTGCCCTGATGGGTCAGGTGAACTGGCCGATCGGTGTGGTGATGGCGGTGGGCTCGAGTGCCGGTGGGTACCTCATGTCCGGGCTCGCGCAGAAAGTGCCGCAGGTATGGGTACGCAACGCGGTCACGGCGATTGGATTCTCCAGCGCCATCTGGCTCTTCGTGTCGAAGGGCTGACTGCGACGGCGGCACGGTCTGTGTCCGTCGCATGCGGGCGACACCAGCGGCGAGTGATGGTCATCGGCGGACCACGGGCAAACGCGTGGGACGATACACCGTAACCTGCGACCCCTCAGCCACGAACATCGAGCGTGGCGGCCTCGACAACGGCGCGTCGAACGCCGCCCCATACAGGCCGTGCACATCCGCCTCGAACGACGGAGCCGCTCCCGGCCAGACGCGCCACGAGGGATGCGCCACCTGATACTCCACCGTACTGCCATCCCGCTGCCGCGTGTAGCCCCAATAGTGCTCGGCGATGAACTCTGACTCCGAGCCAGGCACTAACGGCTGAGCTTCACCGACCGCCGTCACGCTCACCTGTTGATGCTGCGCCTGAGCGAACCAGCCGTAGAGCAGGCGTCCCGGCGACGCGATGAGCGTGGGCGGCACGCGGCTGTGCATCGGCACCGCCGTGTAGGGCTCGTTGTAGAACAGCCGCGCCGTGTAGGCGATCGCCGCCCTGGGCACGAGTTCGCGCACGAACACCACGCCGCGACGAGCCGACCCATCGGGCATTGGGCGCCTCACGTAGAAGCGCAGATTCACTTCGTCAAAATCACGGTGAAACGGGACGGGCACACCAAGCACACGGGTGTTCAAGAAGCGGAAGCCCACGATGCTCGCCAGGGCGCGCTTCTCGAACAGATCGAGCACCGTGTGCTGCGGCACGAGTGGTTCGAGCACGGCCGGTGGGATCTCGTAGTTCAGCATCACGAGATACCGCCATTCGGCGGTGAGGAACGGACGACGGGCGACTTGATCGGGTGTAGTCACACCAGATCAACCCGCCCGCCGTTTCAACGTTCCCACCCACGCACTGCCAAGCGAACTACATCGCGGTCTTCACCGTGTTGCCCAGCGTGAAGCGCGCGATCCATTCGTACTCGCGCTTCATGCGGTCCATCTGGTGATAGTACTCGGTGAAGCCGTGCCCCTCGCGCGGATAGAACACCAGCTCCGTGGTCTTGCCGCGATCCTTGAGCGCGCGGTAGAACTCCATCGGCTGACCGATCGGCACGCGTTCGTCGTTGCCACCGTGCAGAATCAGGAGCGGCGTGGTGACCTTGTCGCTGTAGCTGATGCCCGAGCGCTCGAGGTACTTCCGGATGTTCGCGTTCACGATCGAGCCGTCGTACTGCGGATCACCGAAGAAGGTGTTGATGTAGCCCGGAATATCCGTGGTGCCGGCCATCGACAGCAGCGACGGTAGGCCGGCGCCCATCATGGCGGCCTTGAAGCGTCCGGTCTGCGACACCACCCACGACGTCATGTAGCCGCCGTAGCTCCAGCCCTCGAACGCCATGCGCGTGGAGTCGGCAATGCCGCGCTTGATGAGGTCATCCACGCCGGTCATGATGTCGCGATAATCGCCGCCACCCCAGTCACCGGTGTTGGCGTGCATCCACCATTCGCCGTAGCCGGTGGAGCCGCGCGGGTTCGGATAGAACACCGCCCAGCCGCGCGCCGCGTACGTCTGCCCGGGGCTCGTGCCGGCCTTGAAGCCGTTGGTGTGCGCGCCGGTCGGTCCACCGTGCGCCGAGACCACGAGCGGCACCTTCATGCCTTCCCGGTAGCCCACCGGCAGCAGCAGCACGCCTTCCACTTCGCGGCCGTCCTTCGACTTCCACGTCATCACGCGCGACTCGCCGAGGGCGCGTTCGCTGAGCCACGCGTTGGTGGTGGTGATGCGCGTGGGCGCCGCACTGCCCTTCTGCACGTACACTTCGCCCGGCAGGTCGGGTGTGTCGAGCACCATGGCCAGTGTGCTGCCGTCGCTGTTCGGCGAGAGCCCCTGCACCAACACGTCCTTCGTGCGCTTGCTGTAGCTCTTGCTCGCCACGTCGTACGCATACAACGAATTCCACACGCGATCACTGGCCGTGAACCACAGCTGCTTGCCATCGGGCGACCAACGCGGCGCGCCCGGGCTCACGTCAAAGTCGGCGCGCGCATGATTGGTGATCGCGCGTGTGGCGAGGTCGAACGTGACCAATCGGGCGTTCCGCAGCGTGCGCGGCATGATGCCGTCCTTGTGCGGCGCCATCTCGTGCGGGAGCATCGTGAACGCCAACGTCTTGCCATCGGGCGAGAACTGCGGTGCCGATTCGGCGTCGTTCGTGGTCGTGATCGCATCGAGGGCCAGCGAGGCCACATCCACCACGTACGCATTGCCGCGTTCGTCGCGGATCATCGGCGTGGGCGACGCGCGGAAGCCCAGCTTCTTCCCGTCGGGCGACCAGTTCGGCACACCGCTCACGGTGTACGCCCCCGACGTCACCTTGGTGGCCTTCCCCGAGGCTACATCCACCACCCAGATATGATTGAGACGGAAGTCGTCTTCGTACACCTTGGGGTCATCGCGACGACGGAGCTTCGCTTCCTGCTCGCGCGTGAGGGTATCGGTGGTCACGATCGCGAGGCGCGATCCATCGGGCGACCACACATACGACGACACCCCATCACGAACCGTGGTGAGCTGACGCGACTCGCCACCATCGGCCGGCAGGAGCCAGACCTGCGGCTTCGGGGCGTCGTCACCGGTACCGGTGCCGCGCGCGGTTACGAAGGAAATCGTGCGCCCATCGGGTGACCACTGCGCTTGGCTTTCACCGCGCTCACCAAAGGTGAGCTGACGCGGCGCGCCACCAGCGGCCGGCACCATGAACACATGCGAACGACGTTCATGGCGATCGCCGAGCGCGGTGTCGCCCTTGGCGTTCGGATGCTCCCACGCACTGATGGCGTAGAGCACGCGCGCGCCGTCGGGCGCCATCGCCACGCCGCCAACCGACTTGAGACGCATGATGTCACTTTCGTCGAGGCCTTTGGCCTGGGCACGTGCGAGCGACGGCACGGTAATACAGGCCGCGATGAGTACAGCGGACGGACGCAAACGGAGCGACATGACAGCCTCTTACTTGAAGATGTTGAGCAAGTTCGTGACAAAACCACCGTGTTCGGCATCGACCTTGGCGCGCAGCGCTTCCCGGCGGTCGGCGTCGACGCAGGCGAAGTATTCCTCGTCGTTGCGGCTGGGCGTGTGCTCGGTGGCCATGGCTCGGCTGGTACGTGTGGGGAACGGGTCGGGATCTGCTAAGGAACGCGTCCCTCACTGGCATCCGCAAGGACGTAATCACCGCCACCGGCAGCCGACCACCCGCGAAAGATCGGTCCAGCCGGGCACGGCGTGGCACCGCGGTGTGGTATCAGGCACTAGTTTTCCCGATGGCTGCGGCGGAGTGCGTCGCGCACGACCCATCCCATCGCCTGCCGAGGAGTCGCTCGATGTCCGATCAGAGCTCGTTTACCGCGGAGCATCGCTCTTTTGAATGGGAACTCGTCCTCAAGTACGAGGACCTGTCGCTTCCCGCGTCCGAGTGGAACGAGGCCACGCTCGCTGTTGTGGCGGGCTGGTATGCGAAGAACCTGCCGAGCGACCAGGCCGAGGCGCGGTACGAGAAATCGTATCACCGCAACCGGCGTCGGTTGTCGAATCGGCTGGATCCCGCGTCGGTCGACACGGCCGGCATCGAAAAGCTGGACGCCATCTGGGAGTCGTTGCTGACGCGGGTGCTGCAGGCGAAGAAGTAGTTGCGACGGTCGATCGGGTGAATAGCTCGGACGATCAGGACGCTCGGCGCACCGTGGGGCTGTCTGCGACGCACGTGCTGGCGTGGGTGCACGGGCTCGGCCCCGTGCCGGCTCCGCACAGCGAATCCCGACAGGCGTATGATGCGATTCAATCGCTTCGCGTCGAGCGCGAGTTGGCCCTCGCCGATCGGCACCATCGGACACCGGTAGACATCGCTCCGGTGATGCCATCCGGGATTCGCGCGGCGCTGCTCGATCCTGCGCTGATCGATCTGCGCCACCATGACGTGGTTCAGCATACGCGGTCGCCGGCCCAGTTCTTCGTGGCGTTCGACGCGTCGACCGACGAACTGGTGTCGTGGGAGGCGGGCGATCCGGAAAGGGAGAAGCGGTGGGCGCCGGCCGCGTGTGGTGGTGACAGGCAGCTGGTGGCGCTCATTCGCGCGGGGCGCGAAGCGCAGTATCCGTGGGTGTACCCCGACGTACCCGCACAACCACAGGACGCCGCGACCTACACGGAATAGGGCGTGATGGAGTCCCCTGTACGCACAAAGCGCGGGCGAACTCGTGATATGCATGTCGGGTGCGGCACTCCACGACGACGTCGACGTCGTCGGTAGGACGCATGCGATGCAGGCCGCGGTCGGTGATGAAGAACGGCACCATCTGTCATGTCGCCGCGCCGAGCCGATGCCGGAGATGGTCACGGGCCCGCTGTCGTTCGCGCGCGCGTCCGGCGCGTAGCGCGTCTACCAGTGCGAGGAGCTCGTACAGGGCAGGATTCGCGGTTGCCGTGTGCACGGCTCCCGCATACAGCGGTTCGAGCGATTCACCGCGAACGCGCCCCTCTGCTGACGGCCAGACATAGGCGTTGGCACCAGTGAAATCG
>CAITQY010000041.1 GCA_903894655.1 uncultured Gemmatimonadota bacterium | reverse complement strand
GTTCGGACACGCCGGCCGGCCTCGCCGAAGGCCAGCCGGGCGGCGCCACCTGCAAGTAATGTCGACATGATTCCGTCGGCGGCGCGCGTGGTCGCGTCGTCGAGGGAGCATTGATGCCGCTCGGGTTGCCGCACTGGCTCCTGGCGGCATTACAAGAGGGGCCGAGCTATCGCTCGGTCCCTCTTGGTCATTCCGTCCGCACCCGGATCGGTCACTCTTCTGCTTCGACCCCGTTGCCACCGGAGCTTGGGACGCCCATCCTCCGTTGGTGCTCGCCATTCCTACTCCCCGCATTCATCAACGACTCAAGCAGGTGCTCGTCCTCGCCAGCGGCAGCGCGCTGGCGGCGATCATCCTGACGATGTGGGTCACTGAATACCTACCGCCCTACCTGCGGTGGCCACTGGTCACGCTGCTGGTGGTGTCGGTCTCGGTAGTGTGGGTGAGCGTCTTGCGACGGCAAGTCGTGACCCTGGTCGAGATCCCGTTGGCGCAGTGCGTCGAAGCGGCCGAGGCGATTGCCGCGGGCGACAACAGCCGCCGGGTACCTGTGGGGGAGACGCATGAATTCGCGCAGCTGGCCACCAGCATCAACCGCATGACCGAACAGATGCTTGCGGCGACCCAGTCGCGCATGCGCGTCGAGAAGCTGGCCACCATGGGGCGCATCGCTGCCGGCATCTCGCACGAAATCGGCAATCCGGTGTCGGCCATCGCGAACTACGCGCATGTCCTGCGCATGCGCACCACCGATGTGCCGGGAACCACGGAGCCGATTGACGCGCTCGAACGCGAGATCGCCCGGATCGATCGCATCATGCGCGGCCTGCTCGATTACGCGCGGCCGCGACGACTGACCCCCAAACCGATCGTCGTTGACGACGTGATCGAAGAGGTTGTTCGGCTGCTTGATGATCAGGGCATTATCCGCCGATTTCGGATCACGCGTGGGCTCGAGGCACCCGATGGCGTCGTCTTTGCGGAACGGCACGATCTCGATCAGGTGTTCGTGAACCTCTTGCTGAACGCGGTCGACGCCATGGATCGCGAGGGCGACGTCGTCATCAGCAGCCGCATCAACCACGCCGAATCGTTCACGGAGTCGATCGAAAAGCGCCGCACCGATCCGACACCACAGCGGTGGACACATCGGCCCAGTAAGCGCGCGCTCGCTTGGCTCGCTCGCCCGGAATCGCCCGAACGGTTCCTGCAGATCGTCATGGCCGACTCGGGGACCGGGGTTGCGCCCGAGGATGAAGAGCGCATTTTCGAGCCGTTTTTTTCGACCAAGCAGCCGGGCAAGGGCACCGGACTTGGCCTCGCGATCGTGGCCAGCACGATCGAAAATATGGGCGGCACGATTTGGGTGCAGCGCGCGCGCGAAGGGGGGGCCGCGTTCGTGATCTTGCTGCCCCTGCACGCCGGCGCCAGCGGACTGGCGGCGATCACGTCGGTCGAGCGTCCCGCCGCGCCATGATCCCGCGCGCACGATTCGGATGACACGTCGGGGCCGCGGTCGCCGTACCGTGCGGCCATGTCGCTCCTATCATTTCCGCGCCCTCGTTCGCTCCCCGCACGCCAGAGCCGGCGGGTGCGCCGCGGACAGCTGCTCGTCGAGTGTCTCATGGCTCTCGTCCTGGTCGCGATCGCCAGTCTGGTGCTCGCCGCCACCTCGGCCTCGATGGCGACGCTGGGCGACGATGCGTTGCAGATCGCCCGCGCTCAACGCGAACAGGGAAATGTGGTTGGTCGTGCGCTGCTCGCGCCGTGCGATACCGCTCAGGCGACCGTCGCGGCGACCCGATGGCCCACCACGCGGCTGCGGGTTGATGAGGCGCTGAGCGGCGTTGGCGCGCTGCACCGCGGTCGGGCTGATGTCCTTTGGACGGGCTCGGCGATGGCCACCGTTGCCACGCGCGAGTTACACATGAGTAGTGCGGGACGATGCCGATGAACCGCCTCCGCCCCGCGCGGCGTGGCGGCACCCTGATCGAGCTGTTGATCGCGCTGCCGATAGCGTCGCTGCTGGCCGTGGCCGCCACCGCCACCCTGCTCGGCTCCTGGCGGCTCGTGCGACGGGCGGCCGCTTCACAGGGGAGCACCCGCGAGCTCCGGTACGCCCACGCCATCTTCGAGGCCGAGCTGCGGCCGCTGCGCGCGCGCGATCTGCACACGGTCGCAGACACGGCGGTCGAATTCGACGCGCTCCTTGGCGCGGGCGTGGTCTGCGCCGCGCCCCGCGGGGCGACGGATCGCATCGACATGGTATCCGCAGATCCCGCCGACGCACGCGGCCTGTCCTGGGCGAGCAGCCTCCAGATCGGCGATGCGCTGTCGCTGTGGCGCACCAATGGTGACAGTATGACGTCCCTCGTCGAACACCGGACGACGGTACGCGACATCAGTTGGCTGTCGGCCTGTACGGCCTCGCCGTGGATGGTCGGGTGGGCGGATCGACGCACGGTCCGTCTAACCCTGGCCGACGCGAGCCCGTCCTCCGTCGTCGTGGGCGCGGCGGTCGCGGCTCGGCGACGCACCCGATTGTCACTGTATCGCAGCGGCGCGTCATGGTATCTGGGTCAGCGTACGCGCACCGGTGGCGGGTGGGACGTCGTGCAGCCGGTTGCCGGTCCGTTGCGGTCGCCCGATCAGGGAGGCATGAGCGCGCGCGTGCTCGACGCCGCCGGCGCCGTCACCCTTCGCTTGGCAAACGCCGCCGCCGTGCGCCTCGAGCTGCGGATCGATCGCGCAGCGGACGGGCGACAGCCAACACGTCGTGATACCGCCGCCTTCGATGTCGTGCTCAGAGCAGAAAGTGCGCAGCGTGCTCGCTGAGCGGCGCCGGCGTACCGGCTTCGTCCTCCCGTTCGTCGTCGTGGTCACCGCACTCGTCGCCGTGCTCGCATTGGCGGCCATCAGCACGATTTGGCGCGGCTACCGCGCCACCCGACTCGCCGCCAACGGCGTACGCGCGCAATTCGCCGGCGACGAAGGGGTCGCCCTGCGGCTCGATGCGTGGCCGGCGGAGACCCTGGCGGCCATGCCGCCAGGCACGACGATCGCCACGCGCGTGACCACGGCCGTCGGCGACCGGGTGCATGTGCGACTCACGCGCACCCAGCCACTGGTCGCGTGGTTGACGGCCGACGTCGTTCTCGGCCCGCTGGGGACACCGGGGCTCGTCCGCCGCCACGTCACGCGCGCGCTGTTCCTCGAGCCACCGCCCCTGCCGATCGTGGGCGCCCTCACCGTGATTGGCACCGTGCATGGGCAGGATCCCACGACGATCGATGGACGCGACCGTGCTGATGCCACCGACGCGTGCGGTGCCCTGCGGGATACCCTCTCGCGGGTGCCGATCGCGTCGGCCGCGCTGGTCGATGCACCGCCCGGGACCTGGACGACCCCCTCTCCATCGCTCACGCTCGCCGATACCGCGATGGTGCGCGCCGCCTTCGATCAGGCCTGGATCTCCGTGATCGCTCGCAGCCCCGTTCGTACGTCGGATTCGATGCCGCACCCGTTGGTACCGTTACCAGGCTGGCACACCCTGTTACTCGATGGCGCGACGGTCTCCTTGCGATCACCGTCGCAGTGGCGCGGACTGCTCGCCGTGAGCGGCGACCTCGTCATCACGGGACGTCTGGATGTCGAGGGTGTTCTGGTGGTGCGTGGACGACTCGATGCGCGTGGCGCCGCGCTGCGCGTGCGCGGGGCGCTCCTCGTTGCCTCCCTCGGAAATCGCGACGTGGAGCTCGGGGATCAGACGTCGGTGCAGTACGACCGATGTGCCGTCCAAATGGCCCTGGCCACCATTGCCGTGCCGCGCGCGAGGCCGTTCTCGCTCTGGTATTCCCCGCTGAACTGACCGGCAAACAGTCAGAACGACCGATTACGGAAAGCGGGCGCATGGGCCGACACTGTCACGGTGTGGGCAGTCGTACCGGCTGTTCTCCCTGCAGAGGCGTTACCTCGTGAGGGGATCGTCGTTTGAAGGGAGACCGCCCGGGTGTAGGCAGGTCAATCTGTCCCCTCGGTGCGCGCAGCACCGATTGGCAGCGTGTCAACCACCAGCACAACCCCAACAGCCATGGCGCTCTTCGGCCGAAAGAAATTCACCATCGGACTCGATGTCGGTTCTGGTCTTGTGAAGGCCGTGGTCATCGACCACAGCGGACCCTCGCCGGAACTCGTCAAGGTCGTCATCACGCCGCTCAACGACACCGCCATCGTCGAAGGCGAAGTGATGGATCACGGCCTCGTGGCTGATGCGATCCGCCAGACGCTCGAAGCGACCGGCGTGACGACGAAGAGCCTTGTGACAGCCGTCGGCGGACGCGACGTGATCGTCAAGAAGATCTCGATCGAGCGCGTCAAGGAAGCGCAGGCCCGTGAGTTGATGCGGTGGGAGGCCGAGCAGCACGTGCCGTTCGACATGGACTCTGTCGAACTCGACTTTCAGGTCCTCGATCCGGACGGCGACGGGATCGATATGAGCGTACTGCTCGTGGCGGCGAAGCGTGATCTGGTGGAAGCAAAGCGACATCTCCTCGAGGATGCGGGGTTCCCGCCCTCGGTGATCGATGTCGATGCCTTCGCCCTGCACAACGCGTTCGAAGCGAATCACCCCGATGCCATGCACGGCACGGTGGCGCTGCTCAACATCGGCAACGAACAGACGAACCTGAACATCCTCGACGAGGGTGTACCCATTCTGACCCGTGACCTTGGCGTCGGTACGCGACGCTTCCGCGAGGATGTGCAGCGCGAGCACGGCATCAGTGGAGAGGAGGCGGAGGACATGTTGCGCGGATTCGATCGCTCGTCGTTGCTCGACGGCACCATCGGTCTGCGCGGCGAGGAACTCGCTGTTGGCCTCGAGCGCGCGGCCACGTTCCTCGCCTCGTCGTCACGCAACTTCGGCCAGATCCGCGCGGTATACGCCTGTGGCGGCGGATCGCGCGTGCCGGGCTTGCTGGCCTGGCTGTCCGATCGCCTGCGCATCCCGGTGCAGCCGGCCAACGCGCTCGCCCGGATCACCGTGCGGGACGGCGCGCTGGAATTCCTGTCCACTGATGAAGTCGCCCCGCTGCTGATGCTGCCGGTGGGACTCGCGCTTCGCGCTGCGGCCTGAGGAATCCGACCATGATGCTCAAGATCAATCTCCTCCCCGGCTCGAAGAAGACCACGCGTGGCGTCGGCAGTCTCGCCGGCTCGCTCGGGTCCCTCGGCGCCTCGGTTCGCGATCCCTGGCTCGTTGGTGCCGCTGGGGCCGTCGTCGTCGCCTGCGCGGCCGTCGGACTGCTCTTCACCGCGCAAAATGCCCGCGCCGGCGAAGTCACGGAGCAACTCGATCGCGCGGTGCGCGATTCGACGCGCTACGCCAAGGTGCTCGATGCGCGCCGTAAGCTGACCGCCGAGCGTGACTCGGTCCAGCGCCAGTTGCAGATCATCCGCACGATCGACGAGAACCGCTATAACTGGGCGCATATCCTCGACGAGATCAGCCGCGCGCTGCCGGCCTACACCTGGCTGACGACGCTCGAGCAGACGAGCAAGGTGCCGCTTCCCCCGGGTGCCGATACGCTGGCCGGTGTCACCACGCCGGTCACCGCGAGCGCTGCCGCCAAGGCCAAGAAACAGGCCGTGGCGCCAGACACGATCGACGTCCATCCGGCGCTGACGTTCCGCCTGGTCGGTCAGACGGTCGATATCCAGGCGCTCACGATGTTCATGCGGCAAATGGAGAGTTCGCCGTTCATCCAGAACGTCGCCTTGAGCAAGTCGGAGATCGTGATCGTCGAAGGCAAGGACATCACACAGTTCGAATTGTCAGCGGCGTACGAAGTGCCGCCTCCCGGGGTGGTCCGAACCTCCCCCCTCGTCGTTCCCGTGCGCTGACCAGAGACTACAATGGCACTGCTTCCTCAGACCCAGCGTGATCAGGTCAAGCTCCTGATCGGCTTCGCGGCCGTCGCCCTCGCCGCCACATACTACCTCTATCCGTATGCCGCCCGCGAAGAGCAGCTCGCGGCCGATATCACGCGCGTGGCGGAGCTCGACGACGCCAATCAGCGTGCGGCCCGCGCGTTCGCGTCGGGGAGCATCGAGAAGCTGCGTGTCCAGGCGGCGGAGAATCGCTCCGCGCTGTTGGTCATGCGGCGTCTCGTCCCCACCGGCAACGAAGTCCCCGCGTTGCTCGAAGAAGTCAGCACCGCGGCCCGCCGCGCTGGACTCGACGTCGGTGGCGTCACCCCAGAGCCGGTGGTCCTCGGCGAACGGTTCGACACCTACCGCTACACCGTCACCATCATCGGTGGCTACCACCAGTTCGGCGAGTTCCTCGCCAACGTCGGGTCACTCGCCCGCATCGTGGCGCCGGTGAACTTCTCGATCGTCGCCAGCTCGGGTGCCAATGCCCCGCGCAACGCGATCAAGACGTCGGAGAAGGGGGCCCTTGCCTCCACGATCACGCTGCAGACCTACGTCGAGAAGACGACGCCGCCCAAGCCCGCTGCCAAGGAGCGTTCGTCATGAAACGCCGGACCATTCTACTCGCCACGCTCGCCCTCAGTACGTCCGCGCTGGTCGTCGAGGCGCAGCAGCCGGTCAGCCCCACCGCGGCGCGCACCGTGTCTGGCGAGTCCGCCGGGACCGTCGGGCCGAGTGCCTCGCCGAAAAGGACCACGGGCATGCCGACCGAGATCACGCTGCAGCGCGAAACGTTTGCGTACAGCGGTGGCGGACGCCGCGACCCGTACAAGTCCCTCATGAGCAGCAGCGATGTGCGCCCCCTGCTCAGCGATCTGCGCCTCACCGCGGTCGCCTTCGATCCCGTCGGTACGGGAAGCAATTCCGTCGCCATTCTGCGCGACACGTATTCAAAGCGGCAATATCGCGTGCGCGTCGGACAGCAGCTTGGGCGGCTGCGTGTCGCTGCGATCCGACAAAAGGCCGTGCAGTTCACCATCGAAGAATTCGGATTCAACCGGCAGGAAACGCTGCCACTCAGCAGCGACACGACGAAAGTGAGGAACCCATGATGGGACCGACGACCGTAGCAGTCATTGCCGCGCTCCTGGCGCCCGCCGCGCTCGCGCCGGCGCCGACGAACGCGGATTCCGCGGCCCCCGTGGCCATCCGCTCCGTCGTGGAAGTGCCGATGCGCGGACGCGTGTTGGGCGTCGCCGTCGCTCCGGCGTCGGCCGGTGCCGATATCGTCTTGGCGATTGATTCGAGCGTCACGCTCAAGCACTTCACCCTCGACAGTCCGTCACGCATCGTCATCGATCTTGGTGGCGCCACGCTCGCCATCCGTTCGAACTACGACGGCAAGGCCCGCGGCCCCGTGCGCAACTTGCGTCTCTCGCAGTATCGCGCCGACACCGTACGCCTTGTCATCGATCTCGATGGCTCGCGCAGCTACACCGTCGTTCGCGAAGGTGGCCAGGTCCGCATCGCCCTGCGCGCGCCGGCCGTCGCCTTTGCGCGCTGGGGGTCCACCAACACCGCTGGCGAACCGTCGCCGCAGGTCTCGGCTGGCCGCCTCGAGCAGCAGGCCCCGATCGCAGCCGCATCGGTCGACGCCACGTCATTCGACGCCAAGTCAGTCGACGCCTCGCCGGTTCACGCGAAGCCGGTCGACGCGAAGCCGGTCGACGCCACGCCGGCGGAAGTGCCGCAGGTCGAGACGCCGATCGTGAAGGCTGGCCCACAGCCGGTGGTGCGCGATGATCACTCAGGCGATCCGCTCACCGCCCGCATGCCAGCGACGGTGTCGTCGATGGCCGCCGCGCGCCGGCAGCAGCAGAAGCCGCGCATCACGGTCAGCTACGATGGCACGAACATTCGCGACGTGATCGCCGCCTTTGCCACCTTCTCCGGACGCACGATCATCGTCGGAAAGGATGTGTCGGGCGACGTCACCGCCGACATTGCCGACAAGCCGTGGGACGTGGCCCTCCAGGCGATTCTGCAGTCGCAGGGGCTCGCGGCCACCGAAGATGCCAGCGGCATCATCACGGTCGACAGCTACCGCAACCTCGCCACGAATCAGGCGCTCGAGCCGCTCGTGACGCAGATCATCGACATCAACTACTCGAAGGCCTCCGTGCTGCGCGGCACCGTGCAGCAGCTGCTGGCCCGTGATTGCACCGGCTTGACCACCATGGCCACGGGCCGTGACATGGGCATGCCGATGAATCAAGGCGGTGGCAGCGGCGGGCAGCAGGACCAGACGGCCGGACAGGGCTGTGTCGTTCGTGGCTCGGTGGCTGCCGACAGCGCAACCAACAAGCTGATCATTACCGAAGTCCCGTCCCGTCTCCCGGAAATCGTCGCGCGCGTCCAGCAGCTCGACGTCCGCACGCCGCAGGTCGCGATCAAGGCCAAGATCATCTTCGTGAATCGCACAGGTATCCAGGACATTGGCCTCGCCTACGACCTCGGCACCGGCAACAAGCAGTTCTTCCAGCAACTCGTGCCGCGCACCGATCCCAATACGCTGACCGCGGTTGATACCGATGGCGACGGCGTGCCGGACGCGACGGGTGGTGGCAAAGCGTACGAAGGGCCGGCGCGCATCGCACTCGGCGGCAATGCGCTCGCCGGTATCGCCAATGCCAACAACGCGATCAAGCCGAATGCGCTGAACCTCATCTACAGCACGGCGCTCGGTCGCTTTCAGCTGACCGCGTTCCTCAATGCGCTGCAGACGTCGTCGCTGGCCGACGTGCAGTCGGAGCCGAGCATCACGATTCTGAACAACCGCAGCGCTGAGATCTTCGTGGGGCAGGAAATCCCGATCCGCGTGATTGACGCGAGCTCGGGCGGTGGCGGTCAGGGCGGTGGCGGTGGTGGCGG
>CAITQY010000040.1 GCA_903894655.1 uncultured Gemmatimonadota bacterium | reverse complement strand
CGGCACGGCGTACCCCGAGGTGAAATCGCCGCTCACGAGTGTTGCCCCGGGAAAGTCCACCCGCGACGCGGGCGACACGACGAGATCGAGTGTGAGCGATGTGCCGGTGCCTTCTTCACGCACGTCGGCACGCACGGCATAGCGCCCGTCTGGCAGTACGCGCACACTGTCGTTGCCGATCGTGAGATTCGCATCACGGGTGGAGAAGCGCACGCGCTCCTTCGCGATCTTGCGACTGAAGCGGCGCGGCGCACGGCCACGCTCGTGCAAGGTGACGAGCACCTGCCCGCCCCACTGGCTGCCCGTGACATCACCGCCCACGATAAACGATACGAACGCCCAGCGCTTCGCGTCGGGGGAGATCACGTTGAAGTAGTGCCACTCTCCCCACGAGGCGCGATTCGCCATCCCCGGCGTCGGCTGATGGAAGTGATCGATATCGTGACGCAGTTCGGCCGGCGTCGGTGTCATCCATCGGCGATCGCCGTCATCATCCTCCCACGCACCGCTGGCCACCGTGGGCAGCGCACCGAGCGTGCGCGTGGCCGACGGAATCTCGCCGCTGGCCCGCACGGGATGTTCGATGCCATCGGCGGTGGTGACGTACAGCAGCTTGCCTTCGAGTTGCGGCGCCGCCACCGTCACGACATCGCTGAGTCGCGGCGAATTGAGCACTTGGCGGTGCACGAATCGCGCATTGGGCACCGAGAAGAACAAGCCTCCCAGACCACCGGTGGTGAGCACCTCGATGTCGATGCCCTCGGGTAGCACCGTGATCGTGCCGCCACCGACCAAGCGCTCCTGGCTCGCCTGTCGCACCATCGCCTCGCCCACCGCCAGCAGCACGATCATCACCCCCACGCCCACGCCGAAGCCACCGCACAGCAACAGCGCCCGCAACGGACGCGACGCGACCGAGCGCCACGCCAGCAACTGCGCCATCGCCAACCGGATCGCGCCGGCGTTCGTGCTCACGCACCACTCCGGGCATGCACTCTCGTGTCCGACGCGACACGGCCATCGTGCAAGCGGATCACGCGCTGGGCGGCCTGCGCCACCACGGCGTCGTGCGTCACGAACACCAACGTGCGCCCATCGCGATGCAAGCGCCCGAACAGCTCCAGCAGCCGCACGCCGGTGTCGGCATCGAGTTCGCCCGTGGGTTCGTCGGCCAGCAACAGCGCGGGCTCGTTCGACAGCGCGCGCGCGATGGCGACGCGCTGCTGCTCGCCACCCGACAGTTGCGTGGGGCGATGATCGAGCCGATCGCCAAGGCCGACATAGCCCAACAATTCACGGGCTCTCGCCTTTCGCTTCCGCTTGTCCATGCCCGCCTCGGCGAGCGGGAGTTCGACGTTCTCCGAGGCCGACAGCGTGGGCATGAGGTAGAAGCGCTGAAAGACGAACCCGATGTGCCGAAGCCGGAAATCGGTGGCGTCACGATCCGACAACGACGCCGTGTCGCGTCCGTTCACCAGCACGCGGCCCGTCGTGGGCACGTCCACTGCGCCGAGCAGATGTAGCAGCGTGCTCTTGCCGCATCCGGATGGCCCCGTGATCGCGGCGAACTCGCCGCGCGCGATGGTGAGGTCGATGCCGCGCACGGCTTGTACGATCGCGCTCCCCATGGGATAGCTGCGCACGACCTGTTCGCAGGCGATCACCGGCGCACTCGCCGGTCCTGGCTCGATTCCGGATCCTTCGCGATGTTCCGTCACGTCAACCAATGGCTTCCTCGCGCAACGCGCGAGCGATGGGGATGGAGGCGGCGCGCCATGCTGGCAGCAATCCGGCCAGCGTGCCTGACGTGAGCAGCAGCACGAGCGCCCGCCAGCCGGCGTCAGGGCTCCACACGAAGAAATCGAACGCCGAGGGCAAGCCGGGGAAGTCACGCAGAATGCCGTTGAGCCACTGGGCCGTCACCAATCCCAGCGCGAGGCCACCAACAATCCCGGCGCTGGTCAACAGCAGTCCTTCCAGGAAGACCTGCTGCAGCACGCCGATGCGCTGCGTACCGATGGCCCGCAACACCGCGATCTCACCGCGTCGCTCGTTCACCGACAGCGTCACTAACGTGGCGACCAGCAGGAAGCCGATACCGAGACTGATCGCGCCCAGCACGAAGGCCAACTGCCGAAAGTAGGAGAGCCGCTCTTCCACCTGACGGATCGCCGTTTCGGTGGAGATCGCCGTGACGCGCGGTTGTGTGGTGGCGATCCATGCGCGCACCGCCTCCACCGACGCGGAATCACCCCGACGCGACTCGGCCATGGCGAGTGACATGCGATCACGAAAGCCCGGCCCCAGCAACTGACGCAGCAAGGCCAGGTCGAGCGCCATGACCGGCGTTTCGCCGGGCACGTAGATGAAGTGCCCCATGCCACCGATGACCACGCGGCTCGAGCGGGCCGCCGTGCGCAACTGCGCGTCGAGTCCCGATGAGATGGTGATGGTGTCGCCGACGGCATGTCCCGCGCGCGTGAGAAAGGTCTGACTCACCACGATCCGCGGGAGCGGCACCACCGCACTGCTACCAGCGGCCGAATCGGCGCGGGTGATGTCGGTGCCGGCTTCGAGCGTGTAGTCACCCTGCACCGCCTGCTCGAGCCCCAGCGTGAACGCCGAGGGGATCCGGCTGCCGTTCAAGGTG
>CAITQY010000039.1 GCA_903894655.1 uncultured Gemmatimonadota bacterium | reverse complement strand
CGCGACACGATGCAGGTCTGGTCGTGGGACGAGACGCGCCTGCTCGTCGGCGAGTGCTCGGACGACGTTACAGTCGTCTACCGCGCCGACTTCCTTCCCGCCGACTGGAGCGCCCGCTAGACACCGACACCCTGCCGCGACGGCAGGGCATGGAGATCACGATGAACGCGAACGTCCGATTTCGATACTGGGCCGAGACCGCCGACGAGCAGGACACCGTCGAGCTGACCGTCCGCGCCCAG
This sequence comes from uncultured Gemmatimonadota bacterium, assembly GCA_903894655.1. GTDB lineage: Bacteria > Gemmatimonadota > Gemmatimonadetes > Gemmatimonadales > Gemmatimonadaceae > Gemmatimonas. The sequence continues at coordinate 10,911 of CAITQY010000039.1, read as the reverse complement.
GTCGACACTGGCACCACTGCCGTCACCGACCGCCGCCCCGAGCACTGTCACGAGGGCGAGCCGAGCGAGGTGCTCGACGTCGAGGTGCTCGACCTCGTGCAGGCGGAGGGACAGGTGGCGGATGGCATGGTAGACCGCGGTTTCGACGGAGGCCGTGGGATCGCCGTAGCGGAGCTTGTCCTCGCTGGGCCGGAGCGAACTTTTCAAAATGCGCAACAGGGAGCGCGGGCCGTGGATGCGCGCTTGCTCGGCGTAAATCTCGTCCAGGGTCCGCTCCCACAGCCGGGCAGCTACCGTGCGGTCGCGCATCAGGTAACAACGGGTGGACAGGCTGCGGACGCGGCCGTGAAGATAGACCTTGCCGGCCACGTCATCGCCGTCGCGGAGTTTCAATCGGGTGCCCGGGCCGACGCGGTAGCGGCCGGAGATTTTCAGGATGGGTTCATTCTCCGGCAGCGACTCAAGCGCACCGAGGAGCAGCCACATCTCGCCGATGCCTTTGTTGCGGATCGGGGGCTGGCTGAAGGAGAGGAGGCGGGCGGGCGCGAGGGCGGCGACGCGGTCGTGCAGCCAGTTACCGGGAGAATTGTCGGCGATAAAAATTTCTTTCGCGCCGAGCGCGACCAGCGAGGCGATGGTACCCTGGGTGTGCTCGAGCCGGACCTCGGGCGTGAGCGTGGTGCGGGCGCCGTCATGGCTGGGCAACGCGCTCGGGGCGATGGTGGAGGAGACGATGGCGATCATGGAGAGCGGCGAGGGATCAGGCGTTGACGGAGAAGCTGGGCGTGACGGGCTATTTTCCAGCCGAAGATTCCGCGGAGAACCTGAAAGGTGCGCCCTCCGCCCAGCTCGAGGTCGCTGCCGCCGAGGGCGAGGACCCGGGCTTCGGCGGCAGCGACGAGATCCGGCACGAGCGGATAGGCGGAGTAGACGAGTCGCTGCCAGTTGATCGCGGCGGCGCGGCGCGTGCGCGGGCTGTCCTCGCGGGCGAGGAGGGACTTGGTGCCGAGCTCCGTGGAAAGGAACGCCGAGTCCCAGGCGCGCCGGCTGGTGTGGTTGCTCAGGCTGCCGGGAAGGCCGGAGCGGTAATACGAGCGGGCGTCGGGGCAGAACGCCACGCCTTGGCTGGCCAGCAGGAGTCGGCTGAAGAAATCAAAATCGTTGATCAGGCTCAGGCGTTCATCCCACGGACCGGCCGCCGCGGCGACCGTGCGCGGGGCGAGCCAAGCCGCGCCGTGCATCATGCCTCCGCCGCTCCACGAGGTGACGAGCCAGTCCACGGGATCGGCGTCGCGCCAGACGGCCTCGGGCTCGAACACCGTCTCCTCAGTATTTTGGTGGAAGCGCGCCCAGGCACCGGAGGCGACCCAACCGGGCGGCAATGCCGCGATCCGGGCGAGTTGCACCTCGAGTTTGCGCGGATGGAGCAGATCGTCGGCGTCAAAGTATTCGATGAAGTCGCCCTGCGCTTCACGATAGGCGGCGTTGAAGGCTGCGCATTGTCCGCCGTTGGGCTGGTGCAGGACTTTCAGGTCCGGGCCGGCGAGGCGGTTCGCCACGGCCAGTGTGTCGTCGGTCGATCCGTCATCGACGAGGATGATCTCATAACGCCGCCACGTCTGCGCCCGCACAGATGCAACCGCTGCCTCGAGCCACGGGGCGACGTTGTAGCAAGGAGTCAGAACAGAGACGAGAGGTGCGTTCATGTGCCGGAGCGGATTTTCGGCGCAGAGTGGTAAACGGCCTCGGTGCGGGATGTAGGCCGGAAAATACGGATGAGTCGCTCGCGTAAGCGCAGCGCTAGACGGGGAAAACGGCGGCCGGCCAGTTTCATCACGAGTCCACCCGGTACGGTCATGGTGGGGGCGAGTTGGCGAGCGAGGTCGGCGGCACGGTCGGCGTTTTCCCAGTCGCTGTAGGCGCCGGAAAAGCCAGCGGTGATCCAGAGACGCCCCGCGATGATCTGGTGGTAGCGGGCGGGCGCGGCGGTCGCGCCTTTGGCGAGCACGTGATAGGTGGAGCGCTGCGCGCCGGCGAGGTTGCCGGTGCTCATCGAACCGGCGCGGATGTAGTTGATCACCGTGTAAGTCGGGTCGGCGTCGAAGCGCAGGCCGGCGAGGGCGAGCCGCAAATGGCCGGCTTGGTCCTCGCTTTGGAGAACTTTGAAATCCTCATCCCAGCCGCCGGCGGCGAGAAAGGGCTCGCGACGGTAGAGTCCGCAAAAGGGATTGATCTGCTCGGCGAGACAGTAGGCGAGCGCATCAGCCCGCAGGGCGGCGCCGTCGAACTCGCGCGTGCCGAGCGGGCGCTCCGTGCCGTCTTCCAAAGTGCGGTAGTTGAAGAACACCACGTCGGGCGCATCAGCGCGCTCCATCCAGGGGCGGGCGGTCGCGACAAAGTTGGGCTCGAGCGCATCGTCGGCGTCGTGGAAATGCAGCCAGCTGCTGGTGCAACGGCTGGCGAGGACGTTTTTGCCATGGGAGCAGCCGGCGTTGGCTCCGCCGCGCACGACTTGCGCGCCGAGCTTGCGGGCGAACTCGTCGGTGCTGTCGGTGCTGGCGTCGTCATAGACCCAGATCTCGTCGAAAGGCACGGTTTGCGCGCGGGCGCTGGCCAGCAGGCGGCCGAGAAAGCCCGTCGCGTTATAGGCGGGGATGCACAAAGCGAGAGTGGGGCGGCTCATGGCGGGGTCCCGCGCCAGCGCGGCGGCGGCCACGCGCAGGCGGCGAGGACGGCGAGCTTAGCGGGGCGGTTGCGGCGGAGCGTGCACCACTTGAACGCGCGCTGGCTCCAGGCAAACCAGCGCCGGAAGACGCGGCTTTGCGTGGGCCGGCCGTGGCGCGCCCAGATGCGCTCGTCGTCCTCGCGCCATTTCTGGCGCCACTGCTCGGCGTTGCTCTTCGTGTCGCCGTGGATGCGGCAGACGCCGAGCGGCAGCGGCAGGTAGCGCAGGCGGCGGCCCGGCACGAGCCGCTGCCAGAGTTCACCATCAACGTTGCAGTTAAGTTCGTCCCATAGGCGCACGTGGATGGAGCGACGCCAGAAAATCGCGTGTGAGGAGAACAGGCCGCCGAACTGGAGAAATCCGCGGCTCATCCAGTAACCCTGCCAGTATTGGAGGGCGCGGCCGTTCTCCTCGAAAAAATTGAGCGCGTCGCCATAGACGATGTCCGGTGCGCCGCGGAGAAATTCGCGGGCCACGGCGAAGAGGGTGCCTGGGAGATAAAGATCATCACTGTTGAGCCAGCCCATGATGTCGCCGGTGGCACGATCGAAGCCTTGGTTGATCGCGTCGCCCTGGCCGCGGTCGCGGGCCGATTGCGAGTGCGTGAGAAACGGCGCGTAGCGGGCAATGATGTCGGCGGAGCCGTCGGCGGAGCCACCGTCGTTCAGGATAAACTCGAGGTTGGGATAATTTTGCAGGAGCACCGAGCGCAGGCCCTCCTCGACAAACGCCGCCTGCTGGTAGCTCGGCATCACGATCGTGATGCGGGGCCACTTGACCGTGGCGGTGTCTGGTGGCGGAACGGTCTCAACTGTCCACGGCCAGCCGGAGCGTTCCGCGGGCGGCGGCGGGAGTACTTCCAATAATGTGGGCGAGTTTATGTGGCTGGGCGGTTGTTACGATAGAGGGCGTCGCCCCATTGGATGCTGTCACCTGCGCCGGCGAATCCATCGAGCGAGACGAGCGCAAAATCGGATTGGATCAGGAATTGGTGGACTTCGCCAAACAACGGCGCCTCGGCATAGATCGGGTCGAAGGCGACTTCGCAATAGATGTAGCGTACATCGCGCAACCGGTCACCCGCGCCGCGCAGCACATCGAGTTCACCGCCTTGACAGTCAAGTTTAAGGAGATCAATCACTCGGATATCGGACGCACGGTCGAGTAGAAGGGAAAGCGTGGTCATCGATACCGTGATCTGGTGGCTTTGGCCGCTGAATCCGAATTTTTCTAGATGACCGGGCAGACAGGTGTAGAGGGACGAGGCCGCGTCAAAGGCATGCACATGGAAGGAAACGTCGCCCGTACGATTACCCAAACATTGGGGGATGACGGTGATGTGGGGTTGGCCGGAAAATCGAACCTTCAGCTGGGCCGTTTGCGCGGGATTGGGTTCGACGATCCAGAGCCGGCGCGGGGCGTGAAGAAAATCGAGGGCTGCCGCGACGTCGCCGTGATGGCCGCCCACATCTACAATCACCGTCGCTTCTGGAGGCAGAACCTGGGCTAGTTCCATCGCGGTGTAGCCCAGTTGGCGCTCGCGGAGACCGCGGGCCCATTGCCGCCAGCCGTGCCGCGGGATGCGGCCAGTGAGAAATGCGAGCAGCCGGATTTTTTTGACGAGATAGATCAAAATTCAGCGGAAAATCACGGCCGCGGGGCCGCGGGCACACCGACAACCATGGACTTGGGCGCGACATCCCGGATGACCACGGCCCCGGCGCCGATAATCGCGCCATCCCCGATGGTGACGCCGGGTAAGATGACGGCGTGTGTGCCGATCCAGACATTGCGTCCAATCACGACGGGGCGCGCCTGTGACGAGGCGGAGAATAGTTCCGCGTGCGGATCGTGCGTTAGAGATGTAATGGCGACATGACTGGCGATGAGGGTGTCGTCCCCGATCGTGACACCGCCCAGCGCCCAGATGTGAACGAAGGCATTAATTGAGACACGGTCGCCGATCCGGAGGTGGTCGGCATTGTTAATCACGACCGGCAGCTGGATGGAAACCTGCTCGCCGCACGCGGCAAACCGGCCCTTGAGGGTGGCGATACGCCGTTCGTTCAGCCAGCTGTCGAGGCGGCGGATTAGTCTCTGGGTGAAGCCAAGCTGGTTCATGCGGACCACTCGGGTAGAATTGAGACGCGGCCGAGGCGGTTGTCAAAAGCGCGGCCATCCACGAAGCCGGACTCCACCTGAAATCCCTCGGCAAATTCTACCCAATCGAGGAACTTCCTCGAACGGTCGAAAATGCCGGCGGAGATAAGGTAGCGGCCGGGCAGGAATGGATTTTTGAAACCCACCGTGATCGTTCCACCTGCTCCGGACGAGCGATGGAAGTCGCCGGTGTCGCGTTGAAAGCTCGAGGCGAGGCACTCGCCATCTTCGCCGTAGATGAGGAGGAAGAATTCCAGCGGGCCGGCGTCGGGCTTAACCTCAAAATCGATCTCAACCTTGATGGGTTCAAAGATCGCGTAGAGTGGCTCGCCCCTGCTCGGCGCGTTGAGGCGAAGGGCGGTGATGAGCGCGCGGCCGTCCCCCGCAATGTGGCGGTAGGCGCCACCTTCTCGGCTGCGGGGCATCAGGCTCATGTAGTGGGCGATGGCTTCGGCCGGCGCGGTGTCGGCCACGAGTTGTCCGGCCTGCAGCACGAGGGCGCGGCTGCAGAGCTGGCGAACGGAGGCGAGGTTGTGGCTGACAAAAAGAATCGTGCGGCCTTCGTCGCGGGTGGCGCTCTGCAGCTTCGAAAGGCATTTGCGCTGGAAGGCGGCATCGCCGACGGCGAGCACCTCATCAATGATGAGAATCTCGGGGTCGAGGTGGGCCGCGACGGAGAAGGCCAGCCGCACATACATGCCGCTGGAGTAACGCTTGACCGGGGTATCGAGGAACTTCTCGACCTCAGCAAACGCCACGATCTCGTCGAGGCGGCGGTGGATCTCGCGGCGGGTCATGCCGAGGATGGCGCCGTTGAGGAAGATGTTCTCGCGGCCGGAGAGGTCGGGGTGGAAGCCGGTACCAACCTCGAGGAGCGAAGCCACGCGGCCGCGGAGCGTGATGCGTCCGGCGGTGGGATCGGTGATGCGCGAGAGCATCTTGAGGAGCGTGGACTTGCCGGCGCCGTTGCGGCCGATGATGCCGATCACCTCGCCGGGTTGGACCGTGAAGGACAGATCGCGCAGCGCCCAGAAATCTTCGTCGGCGCCCGGTGAGCCCAACGTGGCGCGGCGCAGCGCCTGCAGCGGGTTATGCAGGAGGTTGCTCAGGGTGTCGCGGAGCAGACCGGAGCGAGCCGCGGGTGTGCGCAGGGCGTAGCATTTGCCCAGGTGGTCGACGGAGATGATGGGGACAGGCATCGAGAAATCAGTGCGCTTGCACCATCTTGCGATAGGAGGAATAGTCGCGGATGTAGTCCTTCGCCGAGTAGGAATGCGACGCGAGCACGAGCAGGACCGAGTCTGTGCTGTGCTTGAACTGGGTGGCCCAAACCATGGGGGGCACATAGAGGGCAAGACTGGGTGAGTTGAGCACGAATTCCTCCCGGCTCTGACCATTGTCGACCGCGACCTTGACGCGGCCCTGAACGCAGATGAGCAGCTGGTGACACTTCTTGTAGGCGTGTTCGCCCCGCACGTCGGAACCCAGCACATGGTAGACAAAGAAATAGCGCTTGGGAGCGAAGGGCAGGCCGTTGCGGCCTTCGCCCACCGCTAGCGCCCCGCGGATGTCCTCGAACACGGGCAGGCTCAGCAGCCGGACACCCCGGACTGTGGAGCGTTTGGAGCGGCTTGCCGCCGCGACCGCTGCTGCCGGGACGATGGGATGCAGGGTAGAATTGACATAGCCGGTGATTCGCGAGGGGTTACCCATCACGATGGCGTTGGAGGGCACCGAGCGCGTGACGACAGTGCCAGCGCCCACCATGGCGTTTTCGCCGATGACCACCCCGGGCAGGATCGTGGCGTTGGCCCCGATGGAGGCTCCGTCTTTCACTACAATTTGGGCGAACCGACGGGGTCGGCGTTTGCTCCGCGGGAACGGGTCGTTGGTGAACGTGGCATTCGGTCCGATGAACACCCCGTGACCGAGTCGTACCCCGTCCCAGAGTTGCACGCCACACTTGATCGTGGTCCGGTCCCCAATGATTACGTCGTTCTCAACAAACACGTGGTCACAAAGGTTGCAGTCGCGACCGATGCGGGCACCAGAAAGCACGTGCGCGAAAGCCCAGATGCGGGTGCCAGCGCCAATTTTTTTGGATTCACAGAGGCCTTGGGGATGAAGGAAGAAGGAAGTCATGGGCTCAGGGCGGTGAAAAGAAAACCTCGCGCGTGACGATGAAGGCGGGGCGGCGCTTGGTGTTCTCGTAAGCGCGCCAAACGTAGGAACCGACGATGCCGAGCCCGAGTTGGATAGTGCCGCCGAAGAAAAGCAGGACCAGGATCGTGGCCGTGTAGCCGGGCACGGTGATCCAGTTAAGCAGGCGACTGACGAGGGCGAGGAAACCGAGGCCAATAGAGAGGGTCATGCCAATTACCCCACTAGCCAGGAGGATCCGGACGGGCAGGTCAGTGAACGAAAATATGCTGTCCGAGAGATAGCTCAGCTTGCGGCGGAACGACCACGCGCTGTGCCCTTGGCGGCGAAGGGCGCGGGCATAGGATATTTCTGTGCGGCGAAAGCCCATCCAGTAGATCAACCCGACCAGCGAGCTGTGAGCCTCGTCCATCTTGAGCAACACGTCACGGAAGGCGGCATTACAGCCGAAGACGTCCACGCCTCCCTGGGGGAGGGAAGGTTCCACGAAGCGGCGATAGGTTGCCCAGAAGAGGGCGGAGAATATCCTGCTGAAAAATGGATCAGCCCGACTCGCGCGGCTGCCCACCACGACATCACAGGCGCCCGAATCAAGGGCGGTGAACATTTCGGCGACGAGTGCCGGCGGTTCCTGAAGGTCGGCGGTCATGATGGCGAAATGATCACCATGCGCTGCGACCAGTCCGGCGCGAATGGCGGTGAAGCTGCCGAAATTTCGCGAAAGCAGGATCAGCCGGGCGGCGAAACCGGCCGACGGCAGCGCAGCGCTCAACAGCGCGAAGCAGCGATCCGGGCTTCCGTCGACGACAAAGACAGCCTCGAATTTTCCCGGGGCTTGCGATGCCAATTCACGCACCGCCACCAACAGGTCGGGGATATTTTCCTCGTTGCGATAAACAGGAATGATCAGGGAACGGGCGGCCATAGGACGGGAAATTTGGGTTCGGGTCTAGATAACGTCGGCGAAGGAACGCTCGGTTTTGCGAAAGTAGGCGGTGCCCGACCAGAGCAGTACGAGGGCGAACGTGGCCGACAGGGCCAGCCCGGCGGGGTTCAGCGGCTGGCTGCCGCCGAGCAGGCTCCAACGAAAGCCGTCGATGACGGCGACCATGGGGTTGAGACTGTAGATGAGGAACCATTTCTCCGGCACGAGATTGCTGTTGAAGGCGACGGGCGAGGCATAGGTGCCGAATTGCAAAATGAACGGCAGGACAATGCGGAAATCGCGGTAGCGCACCATCAGTGCCGTGAGCCACAGACCGGCGCCCAGCGCGCAGGCGAACGCGAGCAGCGTGAACAGCGGCAGGGCCATCACGCGCCAGTCGGGCACCAAGCCATACCACAGCATCAGCGCCGCGAGAAATACCGCCGAGACGACGAAATCCACCAAGCTCACGAGAATCGCACTGAGCGGCACGATGAGCCGTGGAAAATAAACTTTCGAAATTAGGTTGCTGCTGTTGACGAGGCTGCCGCTGCAAGCGCTGAGCGCCGCGGAGAAAAATTGCCAGGGCAGGAGGGCAGCAAAAACCATCACCGGTCGGGGCACGCCGCCGGTCGGCACGTCCAGCAGTTTGCCGAAGACGACGAAGACCGCCATCGTTAGCAACGGCTGGAGGAGGGCCCAGGCCACACCGACGAAGGTCTGCTTGTAGCGCACGACGAGGTCGCGCCACGTGAGGAAGGCGAGCAGGTCCCGGTAGCGCCAGAGATCCCGCCAGTAATTGCGGCTGGCGCGGCCGGCCTCAAGGACGAGTTCGGGTGGTTCGTGGGCTTCCACGTTTAAGAGTACATGACCGCGAGGACCGATCGGGGCGGGTTATGATCGAGGGCAGATGGATGTGACCAGTCGATACTTCAAGGCGGGTTTGCAACGATGTCCCGGATCTGGGCCAAGGCGAGGGGGTTGGTTGCTAGAGCGACGAGCCCGCTGACAGCCACCAGCAGACCAGCGGCAACGGCCAACGCCACTCGGCGGGCGGAACCTTGGGGTGCACGGGCGGTGAATCCGAACAGGAGGATCACCACCGCGAGCCACAGGAAGTGCACGAAGATGAAATTATAGACGTGGGGATAGGCCCGCTGATAGGCATAGACTTGATATTTGGCCGAGACGCCCGGTAGCGCGAGGAAGGCCAGTCCGGTGCAGAAAGCCCCGGCGGCGAGGGCCGGTGCGCGCCACGGGGTGGGTGACCAGGTGGTTCGCAGGACCAGCCAAGCAGTGACAGCCCCGGCGCCGACGATCCATGGCACTCGCCAAGGATTCAGCGTGACGAGCCGCCCCAAGGCCGCGGGGCCGCCGATGAACGCGGGATGGGCGGCGTCACGGTCGATAAATAATTCAAAGGCCGGCAGGCTGGAAGCGCTGTATCGGAACAGGTAAAGCAGCCCTTGGGCGAGGCTGCCACCGGCAGCGGTGCCATCATAGACTGTCGGGTGCAGGACGCGGAATCCCACGTAGACGCACAAATAGGCGGCGCCGGCGGTTATCACCGGCAGGAGCAACCGCAGTGCACTTCTTGGCTGCGACAGCGGAATACGCCCGAGGACGGCCAGAAGGAATGGCAGGGCAAAGACCACGAACGCCTCGCTGAACTGCAGTCCAAGCAAAAATAACAGGCCGGCGCTCCAGGAGACCGCCGGGGATGCCGGCTCCGTGAGCGCGGACCAGAAACGGGTCAGGGACAAGACGATCAGCGCGAGCCCGCAATGGAAAGCAGGATAGGACAGGAGGCCGTAGAAGGTGGGAGGAATCTGGAGCACAGCGATCCAGACAAGCAGCCAAGCCAGCACAAGGTCCGGTGCCCCTGTGAGGCGCAGCGCAAGCCGCCCCAACAGACCGAGCGACAGCGCGACGAGGCCGAGGCGCACGATTTGATAGAGCCACGGATTAGACAAGGTCTCAAGCAGTGCGGTCGGGAGGAAGACAAAGACGCCATAGTAGCGCCCTTGGCTGGCGAAACCGGTATAGAGGAAATCGAAGAGTTGGCCTGCGACAGCTGCCCGATGATAGGAGACGTCGTCGAGATTGGCCAACGGTAGATCGAGCGTGTCGAAGAAAAGCAGAGCCCAGCCGATGGCCAGCAGGCTGGAAACGACGAGCACGGTGCGGCGGCTCAACGCACACGATGAGGGAGTGACGGAGAGCGACTCACTGTTCATGCGAGGAGGCCGGCCAGCCGGCCGACGAAACGGGGGAAAGCAAAGGCGGCGGCGTGCCGGCGCATAACCTCGGAATCGCGCGGATGCCGCACCAGATCGGACACGGCGGCGGCGAGGTCGGCGAGGTTGCCGTATTCAACGAGGGCGCCGACGGTGTCGTTGATCACCTCGGGAGCGCCCCCGGCGCGGGCACCGAGACAGGGTTTGCCGTACATCATCGCTTCCAGGAAAACTAGGCCAAAGCCTTCCTTCCGGCTCGGCAGGGCGAAGAGTTCGCAGTTGGCGTATTCCATTTGCAGCGCTTCATCCGTTATTGAGCCCGTAAAATGAACGGCGTTGGCTAATCCGAGTTGCTGCACAATTTTTTGCAGCCGGGGTAAATCATCTCCTGTACCGACGATGCGCAATTGCGCTAAGGGTAACGTGCGCAGCACGAGCGGCATTGCCTCAATCATCGTATCCACTCCTTTGTAGGTATCGGTGGAAAGTAAGCGCGAGACGGTGAGAATGCGTGGGCCAATCAATGGGGTCGCGGGCATCGCCGCCGTGCGGGTGGGCACGAGATAAGGATCAAGGGTGTTGGGTACTACCACGAGGCGCGCGGGCGTCAGCGCGGGATGAAAGCGCAGGAGTTGGCGCCGCGTGTATTCACTCACGCAGAAAATCCGCTGCGCTCCCCGCAACGCGCGCTGCTCCAACCAAGT
>CAITQY010000038.1 GCA_903894655.1 uncultured Gemmatimonadota bacterium | reverse complement strand
GGGTGACCGTGCCCGGTTCGCGCTCGCCTTGAACGACCTCGTAGCTCGTGGGGAAGTCTCGGCGCCGATCGTGATCGGTCGCGATCATCTCGATACCGGCAGTGTGGCCTCACCGTTCCGCGAAACGGAAGCGATGCGCGACGGAAGCGACGCCATCGCAGACTGGGCCATCCTGAACGCCCTGCTCAACGTGGCTAGTGGCGCGTCATGGGTGTCGTTTCATCACGGTGGTGGCGTCGGGATCGGAAACTCGTTGCACGCTGGTCAGGTGATCGTGGCGGACGGCAGCGAGCGTATGCGCCGCCGGCTCGAACGCGTCCTCACGAACGACCCGGGCATCGGCGTCGCTCGGCATGCGGATGCCGGCTACGACATCGCGATCGCCACTGCGGCTCGGGAAGGTATTCGTCTCCCGATGCAGGAAGGCTGATGCTGTCGAGTCGATATCGTCCGTGGCACGTGCCGATCTTCCTCGGGAAGTACGCATGGCTGCGTGCACGGAATCGACCGGTGCTGCTGAACTTTGAAGTCACGATGCGCTGTAATGCGAAATGCGGCTTCTGTGACTACTGGAAAACGCCGGCCGAGGCAAAGCACAGCGAGATGAGTGACTTCGCCGAGATTGCACGTCGCTTCTCGCCGATGCTTGTCACCTTCACCGGTGGCGAGCCCACATTGCGCAAGGACCTCGAACAGATCGTGGCGTCGGTGCGGAAGGCGGTGCGCTACACGTACGTGCAGATGATTACGCACGGCGCGATGCTCTCGCTCGACCGCGCGAAATCCCTGTGGGATGCTGGGGTCGACCAGTTCAATATTTCGCTGGACTACCTCGACGAGCGGCACGACGTCGCGCGTGGCATCCCGGGACTGTCGGCCAAGATCCTCAACTTGGTCCCGCAAATGAAGGCGGCGGGAATCGGGAGTGTGCGGTTCAATACGGTGATCAAGAACGACAATCTCGATCAGATCATGCCGATCGTGGAGCGCGCGGCCGCGCTCGGCGGTGGCGTAAATTTTTCGCTCTATACTGACTTCAAGAACGGCAACAGCGACTATCTGCTCGGCGGGGCGCAGCAGCGCGAACTTGAGCACGTCGTGCATCAGCTACTCGCCTACAAGCAGCGCAAGCGTGGGGTGATCACGAACTCCGACTACTATCTCGAGCAGATTCCGCGCTACGTGCGCGGCGAGATGACAGAGCCCTGCCGCAGTGGATCCACGACCATTCATATTGATCCCCAGGGCATGGTGCGTCGCTGTCCAGACTTCAAGCCGGACGGACGTTGGCAGGACTACAAGGGCTATGAACCCATCAACTGCAATGCCTGTTTCTACGCCTGCCGCGGAGAGGCACAAGCCCCGTTACGCCTGATGTCGCGCGTGCGGGATGTGATGGCATGAGCCTAAGGCAGTCCCCGGGCGACGACGTCGTGACGTTGTTCGTGAATGCGGCGCAAACCGTCACGTGTGCCGGCCCCGCGCGCGCGCGGCGTGGCGCCGAGATGCAGGACGCGGGCGTCCAGTCAGGAATTGGGGTGGCGGTGCAGGGCGATCGCATCGTCGATGTCGCCGACGACGAGGCGCTGCGCCGGCGATTCCCCGACGCGGCGGAGATGGACTGCGACGGTGGCGTGCTGGCGCCGGGGTTCGTCGATTCGCACACGCACACGGTGTTCGGACGGGCGCGCTTTGATGAGCATGAGCTGCGCGCCACGGGTGTTCCCTATCTGGAGATTGCGCGTCGTGGCGGCGGCATTCACGCCTCGGTGCGGGACTTGCGCAGCCGTAGCGACGATGACCTCTTTGCTCGCGCGGTGCCGCGCTTGCAGGCGCTTGCCGCCGGTGGGGTGACGACGGTGGAGATCAAGTCCGGGTACGGACTCACGGTGCACGACGAGTTGCGGACCTTGCGTGTCATTGGGCGTCTCGCTGCCACCGGTCCGCTCAACATCGTGCCGACGTGCCTTGGGGCGCACGAAGTACCGCTCGAGTATCGGGAACAGCGCGACGGCCGAGCGGCGTGGATCCACTGTCTCACGAACGAGCTCTATCCCGCGGTGGCCGCCGAACGGTTGGCGCGGTTCGCCGACGTGTTTTGCGAGCCCGGGGTATTTACCGTGCCCGAGACGAGACGGTTGATGGAGGCGGCCCGGCACCACGGCATGGCGCTCAAGCTCCACGCGGACGAGTTGCACGATGGTGGCGCCGCAGCGCTGGCCGCCGAGATGGGGGCCACGAGTGCGGACCATCTGGCGGCCATCTCGCGCGAGGGAATCGCGGCCCTGGCGGCGTCGTCGACGGTGGCAACGCTGTTGCCAGCGACGATGCTCTTTCTCGGAACCGGACGACAGGCCCCAGCTCGCGCGATGATCGACGCCGGGGCCGCGATTGCTGTCGCCACCGACCTGAACCCTGGCACGTCCCCGCTGCAGTCGTTCCCGCTGGTGCTGACTTTGGCGGTCAGCCAGCTCCGGCTCTCAGCATCGGAGACCTGGATCGCGGCGACGGTGAACGGGGCGGCCGCGCTCGGACTGGCCGGATCCACTGGTCAACTACGCGTGGGATTCCGGGCGGATGTCGCCGTGCATGCCGCCGATGATTTCCGTGCGTTGCCTTACTGGTTTGGCGAGCGTCTCTGTCGAGTGGCGTGGGCAGGTGGGCGTGCTTGTCACCCGTCCCTGTGAACCCTAGCTTCCGCTGCGTTCGCTCTGGCATGCTCACGCATCGCACGCGGGCTCGCCGATGGATTGTTCGTCCAGCTATTCGGAGTCACTCTCGACCTCATGTCTAACGCCGCGAAGCACCGGAAGAAGGCGGCTGAGTTCGAGCAGCTGAGACAGATCGATCGCGCGATCGCCTTGTACGTCCGGGCGATCGAGGAGAGCGAGCTGGCCGGAGAGGACGTCGACGTCGCGCTGCTGAACAAGGTAGGCGACCTCGCCCTCCGTCAGGGGCGCGTTCCCGACGCCATCACGTACTACGAGCGTGCCGTCGAGCATTACGCCAACTCCGGTCTGTTCAACAACGCGATCGCGCTCTGCAACAAGATTCTGCGCAATGCGCCTGGGCGCGCCAACGTGTACTTCACGCTTGGGCGGATTTGCGCCCGAAAGGGCCTCCGAGGCGACGCGACGCGCAATTTCCTCGAGTACGCGACGCGCATGCAGCAGGAGGAGCGGGTCGACGAGGGGATGCGCGCGCTCGCTGAAGTGGCAGACCTGATGCCCGAGCTCACGGAAGTGCGCCGCCTGGTTGACGACCATGCCGACCGTGCGGGCATCGTGCTGCCGCGCCGTCGTACGCCGTCGAGCGCCTCCATGGCCTTGAGCGAGGAGAGCGCATCCTCCACCTATCGGGACAAGTCGCAGGACCTGATTTTTCTCGAGGTGGACTACGGGGCACCGGTCTCCCACCGGACCTCGGCGCTGACCGTTGAGGAGTCAGCGACGGCGGTTCCTGTGCGCCTGCCTATTGCGCCCACTGTCGCCGCCGCGCCGTTGACGACACGATTGAAAGCGCCAGCTCTACACGCTGAGAAGGATCCGTCGGTCAGTACCTCGCTCGACGCCGTGATGCTCTTCGATCCCGCCGTTGAGATCGACGCGACCGCCGCCGCGCTGCCGGCGACGGACATCGCGCCGGACGATCTGCCAATGCTCGGGCGCCTCGAGGGCCTGGAAGGGTCTGGCGATTTCGTCGATGTCTGGTCGGCCCCCCTCGAGGGGCTCACGGTTGAGGAGATGGAGTTGGCCGAAACGGTGGTCGACCCCACGGCGCATGTCCGCGACGTGACTTGGCTCAGAGCCCCGGATGTGCTCGCCGGGGTACACGAGGAGCGTGGCTTCCAACCCACTGGAGACCAATCGGCGATCTCCGACCCGCACCAGCGTCTCGACGAGGTCGTCACCGAGGATTTCGCACACGCCGCCGACGATCCCGGCGTGGCGCGTGTCATTCACGCCGAGACGCCAGTGCACTTGCCCTCGCTCGACTGGATCGAGACCGAGGACGTGGTGGACCTGGCGCTCGACTTGGCGGACGTGGAGCCGATCGCGTTTACGGCTGTGCCCGAACTCGACGCCGCGATCGCTGCCGGCGCCCAGCTCGTCGCCGAGGCCGAGGAGGGCGCCCTCGCGGAGGTGACCTCTCAGTCGGACGACGAGTTCGAAATGATGGACGAGGAACCGCTGCGAGTCGCCGAGCCTCGCGCGCCGTTCCGAATCGATCCGCACGATTTCATCTTGCCGGGGGAGCTGCCCCCGCTGATTGTCGGCGATGAGCGCGTCGAGGCCGGCCTTGCTGCCCTCGGTGCGGCTGGCGCGGCGAGCATGTCCATGGCGTCCACAGCGGCGGATAGCGAGTCCGCGGCAGGTAACGAGGACACGGTCGAGACGGCCGACGCTGCCCCCGCCCATGGCGTGGTCGAACCGGAACCGCTGGAGTGGGAAGCGCCCGTCGAGGAGGGGCGGCCGGTGATGCTCACGCCGTCGCTCCCGATCGCCGCTGTCGCGGCCGAAGCGACGCTGGTGGCGACCTCGCGCCGGGATGCGCTGCGGTCCGCCGTGGCCAAGCTGCCGCATGACTGGCTGCTGCGTCGTCGTCTCGCCGAGGCCTTGTTCGAGGCCGGAGAACGGGATGCTGGGCTCGCCGAGCTCGACGCGGCGTTGCAGGGCCTGGTCGGTGACGGCGATCTGCATGCTGGTGCCGACATCGCCGATACGCTCGTCCAGGTCGCGCCGGAACGCGTGGCGTTCCATCAGAAGCGCGTTGAATTGTCGGTGCGCATTGAGGATCAGGGACGCCTCCGGGTGGCGTACCTCGATTTGGCCGACGCGCTCGTGCGGATCGGCGAGGAGAACCGTGCCCGGGCCGTCTATGCGCGCGTGCTCGAAATCGATCCGTACGACGATCGGGCCCGAGCGGCACTTGGCAGCGCGGCGCCCCCACCGCCCCCAACGCGGGGGAGCGATGCGAATTTCGTCGACCTGGCTGACTGGCTCCGGGACGACGCCGCCCCGGCATCGACGCGGATGCGGATGCGGGAGCCGGTGATCACTGGCGACGAACAGGCTGATTTTGATGCCCTCCTCAGGCACTTCAAGGAGGGGGTCGCGCGTTCACTTGGAGAGGATGACCACGAGAGCCATTACGACCTCGGCGTCGCCTACAAGGAAATGGGGCTGCTCGATGATGCGATCGAGGAGTTCCAGAAGGCGCTGAGAAGTCGATCCCACCGACTTCCCGCCTACGAGGCCTTGGGGCAATGTTTCGTGGAGCAGGGACGGTACCAGGTCGCGACGACGGTGCTGTCCCGGGCTCTCCATGAACCGGGGTTGGATGACGAACAACGGGTGGGTGTCCTCTATCTTCTCGCATATTCATGCGAGGCCATGCAGCGCTGGGACGAGGCTCGTAGCTATTATCAGCGTGTGTATGCGACCGACATCCATTTCCGTGACGCTGCCGCCAGACTGGCGGCGCTCGACCAGGTAGCGCGATGACGCTTTCCACGCGGACGCCGACGGCGTTGGCGGCGGCCCTGCGTGACATACAGGCGCCCGTGCAGGACGACTTATCCAAGGTGTCGCAGGAGTTGTGGCGCATCGTTTCCGCGGATGTGCCGCTGGTGAACGAAGTGCAGGGGCATCTGAGGGGGATGAAGGGGAAACTCTTCCGGCCCACCTTGTTGCTGCTAGCCAGCAGTGTCGAACACGAACCGCCCGCTCGCGCGATCACGTTCGCCGCGATCATCGAGCTGATTCACCTCGCCACGCTGGTCCACGACGATGCCGTCGATCATTCGGTGCTGCGTCGCGGCATGCCGACCGTCAATGCGTTGTTCAGTCACCAAGTCTCGGTGATCATGGGCGACTATCTCTATTTGCGCGCGCTGCGTGAACTCGTGACGTTGGGTGATCTCGAGGCGATGAAGGCCGTCACGCACGCCTCGAACGAAATGACCCTCGGCGAAATTCGTCAGCTCGCGGCGTACGACGCGCTGGCGTTCACCGAACGCGATTACGAAACGCTGATTCGTGCGAAGACGGGCTCGCTCTTCATGGCCTCCTGCGAAGTGGGCGCCCTCTGTGGCGCTCCGACGCATCGTGAATCGCTCGCGCGATTCGGCGAGCGGCTGGGCATGGCGTTTCAGGTCGCCGACGATTTGCTCGACTACACGGAAGGCCAGGAGATGACCGGAAAACCCAGCGGACTGGACCTGAAGGAGCACAAGGTCACACTCCCGCTGATTGCCGCGTTGCGGGAGATGCCGGCATCGGCTCGTGCCCGTGTTGAAGCACTCTTCGCGTCCGCCGAGCCGGAAGACGAGGCGATCGCCGAGTGGGTGGGGATCGTTCGCGAATACGGCGGCCAGGACTATGCCCGTCGGCGTGCCGATCAGTTCTCCCGGGAGGCCGAGGATGCACTGGCCGATTTGCCAGATGGCGCCGCGCGTACAGCATTGACGGACGCGATTGCGTACGTCGTGGAGCGGCGCTGGTGATGGCCCGTGGACCATCCAAGCACCGCCCGGTGTTCCATGTGTTGGTGCTCGCCTCCGGATTCGTGGCCGGAGGGTTGTTTACGCAGGTCGCGCGTCGGTTTCTCCCCGCCGGTGCCGTCAAGGAGTTCTTGACGACTGGTGTGACGCCGGCAATCGGGCCGCTTCCGATCGACCTGATTATATTGAAGTTCGCTGTTGGACCTGTCGCCCTGGATGTCTCACTGCTGAGCCTCCTGGGAGTATTGATCGCCTACATGATCGCGCGGTCCCTCTTCTAGGAGTTTCTTATGGGTTTACAGAATTTCGGTTTCATGGAGATCATGATCATCCTGGTGATTGTGCTGCTTCTGTTCGGAGCCAAGCGCATTCCGGAGATCGCCGGTTCGTTCGGCAAGGGTATCAACGAGTTCAAGCGCAACCTGAGTGATGCGCAGCGTCAGATCACCGAG
Source organism: uncultured Gemmatimonadota bacterium (assembly GCA_903894655.1). GTDB lineage: Bacteria > Gemmatimonadota > Gemmatimonadetes > Gemmatimonadales > Gemmatimonadaceae > Gemmatimonas. The sequence goes on along the minus strand of CAITQY010000038.1, from coordinate 51 downwards.
CCGGCTCCGCGCAACGATCGCGTGGGCAGTGGAACGGCCGAGCAGACTACG
>CAITQY010000037.1 GCA_903894655.1 uncultured Gemmatimonadota bacterium | reverse complement strand
CTTCGACCGACAATCCTTACGGGTTGCGATCAAGGCAGCCGGCGAACTTCGGGTTGTTCCGCTCGATGAACGGGATCACGAGGTTCACGTCGTTGCCATAGGTATTGCCCGGGCGATAGCGCATGGCGCCGACCGGGAACACCGTCGCTGCCGTCCGGCCGTACTGCCGGATGAGCCGACGCATATCGCCGAGCCGATGGCCGGTGAGGAACAGCCAGTAGGCGCGCTCCTTGAAGAGCATATCCACCGCCGCGGCCTGCGTGGTCGGCGAGGCCGCCAGCGGAGCAATCGCGGGCGCGATACCAGTGGCACGCAGCGTGTTCAACTGCGCGAACACCGCGTCGCGATCGGCCTGCGTGGCGCCCTGCAAACGGGCCTCGGCTTCGATAAGGCGCGCTTCGATACCATCGGCCAGCGTAAACGGCGCAGACTGCGACGTGTACTTGAGCTGGCGCGGCAGGTTCGTGCTGGTGCCGTCGAATCCAAGATTGGCCGTCGGCACCCAAGGCACACGCGGATCAGCCGGCGTGACGAGATAGTCGATACCGTTCGTGCCTTCCTTCGTGGTCACGGTGTATCGCGTGCCCGCGTTGTACATCGCCGACCAGAGGCCATTGGTCTGACGACCGGTGGCGATTGAGTGGCTGAGCACGTACTTGTACGTCGTGGCCACGGCGCTCACCGCCGCTGCCGCCTGGGCAAACTGCCCCTGGTCGAGCAACACACGCGCCTTGCCGATCGAGGCCAAACTGCGGTAGTTCGTGCCCGTGGCGTTGGCGAGTGCGGTGTCCATCGACGCAGCGGCGCGGGTGTACACCTGCGCCGTGGTCTGCGGGCCGCCGTACTCGAAGTCACCGTTCGCCCCGACCTTGCTGAACGGCACGCCGGAGCACCAGGCCTCCCCGAATGCCGTCTCGGTAAAGCCGCGAATCGCGAACATCTCACTCAGTGAGTCTTTCGCGGCCGCGGTCGTCGGCTTCGTCACAATCCACTTCTCGATGGCCGCCGTGAGGCTGGCGCGTGCCAGTTGCAGTTGGACGTACGGCGCTTGCACGGCCCCCCCGAGTACTTCACTCGAGCTACGCCCGTCCGTGTTGTAGCGGTCGGCGAAGGTATCCGTGGTGTTGAGTTCATCGCCCAGGTTCCCAGAGACGACCACGAAGCCGTCCTGAGTACCGGAGTACGACACGGTGAAGTCCTGCATGGCGCCGTTGCGCAGCGTGGTCACACCAAGGCTGCCACCAATGGCGGCCTCGGCGATCACGTCAGGCGTGGGAACCGAGAGAAGGTCCGAGCTGCACCCGGCCACCGCGAACACGGCAGCCATGGCGCCCACTGGACGGATCACCCGGCGTGCGGAATTGAAGAATCGCATGGATGTTGGTCGTCTCAGAAGGAGAAGTTCATGCGCAGCGTCATGATGCGCAGCGGCGGCGTGGAGAAGTACTCCTCGTTGCCGCGATCGTCGTTGTTCGATTGTGCGGCTTCGGGATCGACACCGGTGTAGTCCGTCATCACGCCGAGGTTGCGGCCGGTGAGCACCACGCTCCAGCGCGAGGCGCGGACAGCGTTGGCCCACTTGGTCGGCATTTCGTACGCCACCGAGAGTTCGCGGAATCGCGTAAACGAGCCGTTCTCGAACATGCCCGTGTACACGGCCTGCGACGTCGCGAGCGCGTTGGCCTGTTCCTGCAGCGAGGCGCTCTTGTCGTAGCGGCCGCGGCAAGTGACGCCGTTCATGCACTGGTGACGCAGGGTGTTGTTGAACTTCCGGAAGCCCCACTTGCTGTCCACCTGACCCGAGATTTTCAGCTTCTTACCGAAGAGCTCGAGCGCCGGCGAGAAGGCGATTTCACGCGTCGGGAACGTGTTGCCCTGGTAGACCGCGGTGTCGCTGAACGTCAGCTCGCTCAACGAGGAATTCGCGTTGTACGTGATGATGCCGTCGCCGTTCTTGTCGGCGAAGCTGATGGTCTTGTCCCACAAGCCGAACAACGGGTAACCGGGACGATTCTGCTGCGTGTTGCGATTGCCGGAGGCGATGGGGTTCACGCCTTCGCCCAGCTTCGTCATGCGGTTCTTGTTCGTGGAACCCGTGAACGTGAACGAGAGCGCCGCCGCCTGACGGTCGATAATGCGCTGGTTCCACGTGAACTCGGCACCCTGGTTCTTGATGTTGCCGATGTTCACGAACTGCGTGGTGAGGCCCGACAGCGACGGCGCGATCTGCCGGCGAATGAGGGCGTCCGTCGTGCTCTTGCTGTACGACGTCACTTCGATGTTCGTGGCACCGGAGAACATCGCCACGTCGAAACCGAACTCGGTCTCGGCCGAGTATTCCGGCTTGAGGTTGGCGTTACCCAGCGATCCAAGCGACGCGGCCGGGGCATCGCCACTGGCCGTGGTGAGCGG
>CAITQY010000036.1 GCA_903894655.1 uncultured Gemmatimonadota bacterium | reverse complement strand
GCCCTCGAGTTCTACCTCGAAGGCAAGCGCCTGGCGGACTTCCGCCGCTCGCCGGCGTCGACCGCGACGACGGTGACTGCGACCGGCCAGCCGTACTTCAAGCCCGGCTACGCCAACACGGGGTCGCAGACCTGTTACCCGTTGCCGCGCGCCGAGCGGGACAACAACCCGAACATGGCCGGCAAGTAAGCCGGTTCCATGCGGGATGTAGGAAAAACGGGCGCCGGGGAATCCCTCGGCGCCCGTTTTTGCATTTCACGGGAACCGTCAATATTTCCTGACACTCCTGCTGTAAATAATGGTTGACAGTCTTGTGAACCGACCGCAGCTTATCTTGTGTCAATGCATCGGTACAGCGCGTTCGCGCTGTGTCGACGCAGACAGGAACCTGTCCTCGTTTTTTGCGTTCATTCGGCGGGGGCGTCAGGCTCCCGTTGTCCGACCCGCGGCCGAAGTCATCCCGCCTGACCACCGTTTTGATGAGTTTCCGTCCCGGCATGAGTCCTTCAACGCAGCCGATGCTGCCCACGGTAGCATGATCGTGAACGCGTCTCTGGACGACGCGTCCGAATGCGCCCGGATCACGATGGTCCATGCGCGGACTTTCTCGCTGGCGAGCAAACTGCTCCCCGCGACCAAGCGCCGTGCGGCCTACGCGCTCTACGCGTTCTGCCGGATCGCCGACGATCTGGTCGATCAGGCGGACCACGACAATGTCTCCGAACTGGCCATCCAGCTCGACGCGTACGCGAATCAGCTGCAGGCCGCCCTCGATGGCCGCCCCAGCGGGCCGATCTTCCGTGAGGTGGCGTGGGTTGTCGGGGCGTACGACGTGTCACCCGCCCCGCTCTTCGAGCTGCTCGGTGGCGTGCGTCGTGACCTCGAGGCGCACACGTATGGCACGTGGCCCGAGCTGGAGCAGTACTGCGAAGGCGTCGCGAGCTCGGTCGGCGAGATGTGCACCTACGTGTTTGGCGTCCCCGCCGGCCCGACCATGCGCACGCAGGCCATCCAGTATGCCCGCACGCTCGGTACGGCCATGCAGCTCACCAATATCCTGCGGGACGTCGGGGAGGACGCCCAGCGGGGCCGTTGTTACCTCCCGGCCGAGGACATGGCCCGGTTCGGTCTGACGCCGCAGGACGTGCTCACGCGGGGCCCAGAACTAGCGCGCGACGCCGGTTGGGCGCCCCTGATGGCGTATGAAGTCAGCCGGGCGCGCGCCTTGTATGCGGCGGCGCTGCCTGGAATCTCCTTGCTCGACGGCGACGCACAGCGCTGTGCTGCCGCCTGCGCGAATGGCTATGCCGGTATCCTCACGGCCATTGAAGCGCAGCATTATGACACGATTTCCACCCGCGCGCGTATTGGTCGTTTGGCGCGCGTTGGCATCCTCTGGAATGCCTGGCGCTATCGCGCGCCGGCACCTGATCTCTCCGCCCTGGGCAACGGTCCGCGGATCGTGTGGGAACCCAATGCGGTGGCTGCCAATGCTGATTCCCTGATCCGACTGGCCTGAGGGGGCTCCTCGTATGACCGCTTCGACCGACCTTCGGGATGCTCTGAAGGACGCCTCGCCGTCCACATTGTTCAAGATCGCCGGGCTGACGCTGCTGGGTCACGCGTTTTTCAGCGCGTTCTCCGCGTTCGCCTTCGCGACGTTCCTGGCGCCGCCGTATCCGGAGTGGCTGCAGACCGCGCAGAACCAGAAGGTCATGGCCGTGGGCTTCGCCTACGGCGGGGCGACCACCGTCACGCTGGGTGCCATCGCGGGGCTGGCGTTTCTCGCCCACTGCATCGGGAGCCGACTCGCCCTGCAGGTGTTTCTCGTGTCGTTCTGTCTGGCCTTCGTTTCCGAATACGCCGGCACGGTCACCGACTATCCGTTTGGCGCGTACGAGTACACCAGCCAGTTGGGCTACAAGATGTTCGGCCGCGTGCCGTTCAACATCCCGACGTCGTGGTTCTACATGCTGGTCGCGTCGCTGGCGATCTGCGGTCGCTTTCTGCCCGCCAAAGACGACAATACGTCCAAGTGGTACTGGGCGCTCATGGGTGGTCTCGTGCTGACGGCGTGGGACGTATCCATGGACCCGGCGATGGTGAAAACCAATCATTGGTTCTGGCAGATGGGTACGCTCGCCGACCGCAGCGCCTTCGAGCAGTTCATCGGGAAGCCGATCTTCTTCGGCATGCCGATCACGAACTGGCTCGGCTGGCTGCTCACCGGCATCATCGTGGCGCGTGTGATGCTCGCCATCGTTCCGCCGAGCATGTGGGCGGCCAAGGTGTCGCCGCATCGCCTGCCGATCACGCTGTACGCCGTCAACGGCTTGCTCCCGCTCGCCATCTGCTTCCGGCAGGACATGGTGCTGGCTGGCGTGCTGGGCACGATTGCCATGGCCATTCCGCTGTGGGCGGCACTCCGCGCCGACCCGCAGCCGGTCGGCGCCCCCGGCACGTCGCCACTGGCGCGCGTCGCCGTCTCGGGGCGCTAGTGCCGGCGTTGGCCGGCTGCCGTACGGGCACCGTCAACCCGGTCAGTGCGTTAACCTCATGAATATCCCGATGGATCGCCTCATCCCGATCTTCGATTCCGACGCGCTGCCGATCGGGATTCTCGTCCTCATCGTGATTGAGGCCGCGGTCCTGTATGTGTGGCAGGCACGGAAGCCGTCGTCGCCGCTCGGCTCGCCGAACACGGCGCGCATCGTGTCGTTTCTCGGGGCCGGCGGATCACTGGTGGCAGCGATGATCTTTCATCGTCGGCCGGATCCGTCCCCGGAAGGCTTCGCGCTCGCGATGCTGTCGGCGCTCGTGATTCATCTTTGGCACATTACTGTGCTCCTTCGTCGCTGAACATCGCGGCGGAGCGGCGCTCCCCGCTTTCTTCAGCACCTCGGTTCATGCGCATTGTTGTCATCGGCAGCGGCTTCGGCGGACTCGCCGCAGCCATTCGCCTGCAGGCACAGGGCCACGACGTCACGATCGTCGAAAAGCTCGACAAGGCCGGCGGCCGCGGGTACGTGTTCGAACAGGATGGGTTCTCGTTCGATGGCGGCCCCACGATCATCACCGCGCCGTGGCTCATCGACGAGCTCTTCGCGCTGACCGGCAAGAAAACCGAAGATTACATCAAGCTCGTCCTGCTCGATCCGTTTTATAACATCCGGTTCGAAGACGGGTCGGTGTTCCATTACAACGGCGACCGCGACGCCATCGTGCGTCAGGTGGGTGAGTTCAATCCCGACGACGTCGCCGGCTACTTGAAGTTCCGCGACAAGGCGTGGGAGATCTTCAACGTGGGCATGCCGCTCATTGACAAGCCGTTCCTCACGGCTGGCTCGATGATCAAGATGCTCCCCGACCTGATCCGCACGCGCTCCGATATCTCGGTGGCCGACCTCGCCGATAAGTATCTCAAGGACGAGCGCCTGCGGCAGGTGTTCTCCTTCCACCCCTTGTTGGTGGGTGGGAATCCGTACAAGACGTCGTCGATGTATGCGCTGATCCACAAGCTGGAGCAGCAGTGGGGCGTGCTGTTCGCGATGGGGGGCACCGGCGCGCTGGTGCGAGCGCTGGTGCAAGCGTTCGAGGACTTGGGCGGCACGATTCGCTTTGAAAGTGAAGTGAAGGAGATTACGGTCGACACGGCCCGCCGCCGGACCACCGGGGTGAAGCTGGTCGACGGCGAGGTCGTGAAGGCCGATGCCGTGGTGTGCAACGGCGACGTGGCGCAGGCGTATCGCACGCTGCTGCCGCCCGAGGCGCACCCCTCGATGAGCAACGCCAAGGTGGAGCGCATGCGCTTCTCCATGTCGCTCTTCGTGATCTATTTCGGCACCGACAAGCAGTACGAGGACATCGCGCACCATGAGATCATCATGGGCCCGCGCTACAAGGCGCTGCTGGAGGACATCTTCGAGAAGAAGATTCTATCCGACGATTTCTCGCTCTACCTGCACCGCCCCACCGCCACCGATCCGTCGTTGGCGCCGCCGGGACATGACTGCTGGTATGTGCTGTCGCCGGTGCCCCATCTCGGCGGCGACGTGGACTGGGAAGCCGTGGGCCAGCGGTATCGTGACCGGATCATGGGTTATCTCGAAGAGCGTTACATGCCCGAGCTCAGCAAGCACATCGTCACTGAGCGCCGTATCGATCCGCGGTACTTCGAGACGACCCTGAACAGCTATCTCGGCAGCGCCTTCGGTCCGGAGCCGGTGCTCACCCAGTCGGCCTACATGCGCCCCCACAACGTGAGCAAGGACATCCCGAACCTGTATTTTTGTGGGGCTGGCACCCATCCGGGGGCGGGACTGCCCGGTGTGATTTCCAGCGGCAAGATTGTCGCCGAGCTCATCGGCGGGGCGCCGGCTCGGGCCGCGGCGGCCGCCCCGGAGCTTTCGCTGCGCTGATCAATACCAGCTCCAGCGGGGGTCCGCCCCCGCCGACTCCCCCGATCGCAGGGCGGCCGTTCGGAGTTTTCCCGTCGGCGGCCCTGTTTTCGCAGTTCACCCCGACTCACCGCCTCACTTAGATTGCCCGCATGACCATCACCATTACCCCGACCGAGAGCGCGGGAGTCTCGCGCCGGATGCAGATCTCGGTGCCGGCTGACACCGTCGCGTCCTACGAAGAAAAGGCGGCGCGGAAGTACGCGACGCAGGCTCGCATTCCGGGCTTCCGCCCCGGCAAGGCCCCCACCGCGATGGTGCGCAAGCGCTACGCCAATGAGGTGCGCCAGGAAGCGATCGAGCTCGCGATGAACGATGCGTTCCGCGAGGTCGTCGAGCGCGAAGGGCTGAAGCTCGCCGCGCAGCCGCACGTGCACGATCTCAAGTCTGAACCCGGCCAGCCGCTCGAGTTCGAGTTGCACTGCGAAGTGCGCCCCGAACTCACGCTCGAGCAACTGGACGGCTTCGCGGTCACACGCCGCGACCCGACCGTGACGGACGAGCAGATCGAAGAGCAGATCGAGAAGATCCGCGAGCAGAAGGCCGATTGGGCACCGGTTGACGACAAGCCCGCCCCCGGTGACATGGTCACCGTGATGCTGTCCACGGCCGACGCCGATGGGTCCCTGCCCGAGGGCAAGGAGTACCGCCTCGTGCTCGGTGGCGGCCAGGCGATCGCCGGCATCGAAGAGCTCATCATGGAGACCGCCCCCGGCGGCACCACGGAGCGTCAGGTGCGTTGGCCCGAAGACTTCCCAGACGAATCGCAGCGTGGCGCCACCAAGCTCGTGCGCGTGGTGCTGACCGACGTGAAGCGTAAGTCGCTTCCGGCGCTCGACGACGCGTTTGCCCGCGAGATCGGCGACTTCGAGACCGTGCAGATCCTGCGCGATGCCGTGCGCGCCGACATGGGCGAGCATTCGAAGCGCGAAGCCGACACGGACGTGCGTGGACAGCTCATCGACCGGATCGTCGAAGCCAATCCGTTCGACGTGCCGAAGGCGTGGGTGATGCAGCTGGTCGACGGCTATATGCAGATGTACGGCGTGCCCGATGCGGAAAAGCAGCGCTTCTCGCAGGAGTTCATTCCTATGGCCGAGCGCCAGGTGCGTCGCGATCTCATCATCGACACCATCGCCGAGCGGGAGTCGCTCACGGCGAGCGCGTCAGCGGTCGATGCGCGCATCGAGGAGCTCGCGAAGGCGCGGAACGTGGACCCTGGCCAAGTGTACGCGCAGTTGCAAAAGTCGGGTCGTTTGCAGGAGATCGAGCGTGAACTCACCGAAGACCGCGTCTTC
>CAITQY010000035.1 GCA_903894655.1 uncultured Gemmatimonadota bacterium | reverse complement strand
GGCAGGGTGGAGGATGCAGGTGCACGGCGCGTTGCTGCTTCCTCCTTCCTGACACCCTCCTCCCTGCCTCCTAAGCCGTTGGCCGTTCGGAGTGCCCCCCAAAGCCGTTGGCCGTTCGCCACCCGTCACCGTTCACGCGCTCGGCGCCATCGTGGCGTGCCCCGGCCGTGACGCGGATGTGACCGCCTCGTCGGGGAATCCTCGTGAGTGCGCGCTATCCACCACGTGCCTACCAGTGTCACGAGTCATTCGGCCACTGCAGGGCGCCTTTGAGCCGCTCGCGCCATCCATTTTCGCGCGCGTCAGCGGCCGTACCGACTTCACCCGACCCCCGCTCATGGCTCCCGACTCGCGTCCGCGCCGGTGCTTGCTGATGGTTCTTCGTTCGCTTCTCCACCGTACGGCCGTGGGATTGGTTGCCGTCGCCGCGACGCTGCTGTCGACGGGGCTTGCGCCCCGGATGCTCCACGGCCAATCGGCGGCGGCCACGATCGACGGCCTCGTCACGAACGAGACTGGTCGTCCCATTGCCAACGCCGCCGTCACGGCGCGGAACAGTGCCACGGGATTTGAAGCGCAGGCACGCGCGGACGCGGCGGGGCGCTTCACCATGCGTCAGCTCCCGCTTGGGGGGCCGTACCTGGTGACGGTGCGTGCGATCGGCCACCGCGCCGAGCAGCGGACCGGCATCGAACTCGCGTTGAACGACCGGGTGTCCCTGTCGTTTCGGCTCACGGTCACCGCGACCGAGCTGGCACCACTCGTGGTGGCGGTAGATGCCTCCAACGCGCGGATCAAGCGGGTGGGAGCGAGCACGCTGGTCTCGGCCAACGACGTCAAAACGCTGCCGGTGGCCAATCGGGATTTCACCAATCTCACCGCCATCACTCCGCTGGCGTCCGGCACCAATCTCGGCGGGGCCAAGGGGACCTCGACGTCCTTTCAGGTGGACGGTGCTTCCGTGCGTCAGAACCGTACGGGCGTTGCCGACGCCGGCGGCGGTGCAGTCATGACGATCGAAGCCATCCGCGAATTTGAAGTCGCGACAAACGACTACGACGTCGTGCAAGGGCGGCAAGGCGGCGGCGCGATCACCGCGGCCACGAAATTCGGCACCAATACATTTGAAGGCTCGGCCTTCACCTTTCACCGGAATGAGGCGTTGACGACGGCCAACTACGTCGACCGGCCCGCCGATGAGTTTTCGTTGTATCAGTATGGCGGCAGCGCGGGTGGCCCGCTGGTGCGTGACCGGCTGCACTTCTTCGTGGCGGGCGAACGCCGCGAGCAGACCTCGCCGTCGGTGCTCTTCGATCTGCGTAGTCTGGAAGACGAGAAGGCTTCGCTGATTGCCAAGGATTCGCTCACGCGGTTCCTCGATATCATCGGTCGGGTGTACGGCACGAACACGGCGGCGCAGCAGGTCGGCAGCTTCACGCTCCCGGTGACTAACGATCTGCTCTTCACCCGTCTCGACTGGCAGATGTCGTCGAAGCATCGCCTGACCTTCCGGAATAACTACATCGCGTTCGACGGTGGTGATCTCACGGGTCCCGGCCCCGGCATCTACGAGGCTAAGGGGCGCGAAACGCAGCGCACCAATACGGCGGCGCTCGCCCTGCGCTCGACGCTCTCGTCGCGCCTTCTCAACGAAGCGACGCTGCAGTACACCGACATCGCGGTCGCGCGGACCCCGAACGCCGGCTACCTGCCGGTAGGACTCGTGCGCGTGCGTTCGACGCTCAGCGACGGCACTGCCACTAACCGACAGCTGCAGTTCGGCGGCAATCGGAACATGCCGGCCAACCTTCCCGAGCGTCAGCTTCAGCTGATTAACCGGTCCATCCTCGAACTCGGGAAGGCTACGGTCACCGTGGGTACCGATAACCTGCTCACGGTGTACACCGACGAATTCGTGGCGCAGGAGCAGCTGGGGCGGTTCGAATTCAATAGTCTCGCCGAACTGGAGACGCTGCGGCCAAACCGGTTCGTCCGGCAGGTCCCGCTGCTCACCGAGTTTCCCTCGGTCGATCAGACGATGCTCGATGCCTCGCTCTTCGGGCAGGTCGAGTTTCGCCCGCATCCCCGCCTCACGGCGAATCTGGGCGTGCGCTACGACGTATCGTTCGCCATGAAGGACGCGGGCTACAATCGTGTGGCCGACAGCACCCTTGGCATTCGTACCGACACGCCGATGCCGGTGGACTGGAACAACGTGCTGCCGCGCGCGCAGATCACGTGGGACGTGCGGGGCGATGGCCGCGAGGTCGTACGGATCGGTGGCGGCGCGTTCACGGCCAACTCGCATCATGCCCCGTTCTACAACAGCATTCTCTTTAATGGGACGCAGCTCGCCGATATCAACGTGACGGGCGCGACGGTCCCGCGGCCCGACTACGCGTCATACCGCGCCGACGCCACAACGATTCCCGGGGTGCCGGCCGGAATCACCGCCGCGCCCGCACAGATCGAAATGATCGGGCAGGACTATCAGCTGCCCTTCACGTGGAAGGCGAATGTGGCCTACAGCCGCACGGTGCTGGACCGCCTCACGCTCGGGCTGAACGCGGTGTGGAGTCGCACCGGCAACAACTATCAGATCTTCAACCGCAACCTGGTGGCGCAGCCGTTCTTCACGATCGAAGGGGGACGCCCGGTGTATGTGCCGGCCGCGAGCATCCCGACGACGGGCGTCGTCAACGCCGTCAGCAATCGCATCACGCCGGCGGTCGCGGAGGTGTTCGAACTCACGTCGCTGGGGCGCGCGGAACAAAAGGGGATTGTGTTCGAGGCCGGCCTGCGTCTGCCGCGCCGAAGCTCCATCAACGCCTCCTTCTCGATCAGCGACGCGCGGGACAACAACGCGTGGAACTGCTGCCTCAGTGGCACCTCGGCCAACATGCCGGTGAAGGGCGACCCGCGCGATATCGCCTCGGCGTGGGGAACCTCGCTGTGGAATGTGGGGCAGAAAGCCATCGTCTATGGCACGCTCCCATCGCTGTGGGGCTTCCAGGTGAGTGGGCGGTACGTCGGATCGTCTGGGGCGCCGTATTCGTTGCTGGTGAATGCCGATATCAACGGGGATGGGGTGCTGGTCAATGATCTGGCCTTTGTGTTCGATCCGGACAGCCCATCGACACCGGCCGCCGTGGCAACGTCGATGCGCAAGGTGCTGAGCAATCCCTCCAACCTGGCGGCCGCGTGCATTCGCTCGCAGCTCGGACGGATCGCCGACCGAACGGCATGCCGGTCGCCGTGGGACGGACGGATCGACATGCGGGTGTCCAAGACGGTCAATACGTGGCGCGGCCAGAGCATCGAGTTCATGGTGGACGTGTTCAACGTGGCCAGTCTGCTCAACCGTGATTGGGGCGGCAGTTACACCATCGGTGATATCAACCTGATGACTGTCAGTGGCTTCAACCGCACGACGCAGCGCTTCGACTACGCGGTCAACGAATCGGCCGGTGCCATCCGCAAGGGGGGAACGCCGTACCAAATTCAGCTCGGCGCCCGCTACGGATTCTGAGGCCATCATGACATCCTCGTCGTTCGAACAGCGTCTCCGCGATGGACGCGTGACGCGCCGTGAACTGCTCGCGTTGGGTGGCGGCTTCGCCGGCCTGCTGGCCTTCGGCGCCAGCCCGGTGGCGGCGTGGGCGTCGCGCCCACTGCCGCGCGGTGGTGTGCGTGGCGCGTATCCGTTCACCTTGGGTGTCGCTTCGGGTGATCCGATCGACACGGGGGTGGTGCTCTGGACGCGGCTCGCGCCCAACCCGTTGTTGGGCGGGGGCATGTCGGACGCACCGGTCACGGTTCGTTGGGAAATCGCGACGGATGACGGCTTCCGTCGCGTCGTGCAACGCGGGGATGTGATCGCGCGCTCGGCGATGGGGCACGCCGTCCATGTCGAAGTGGATGGCCTCGAGCCTGCGCGCCACTACTGGTATCGCTTCATCGCCGGTGGCGAGACGAGTCCCATCGGGCGGACCCGTACGGCACCGCGGCGGGGTGCCGTCGCGGCGGACATGTCGTTCGCGTTTACCTCCTGTCAGAACTATCAGGCCGGCTACTACTCGGCGCATCGGCATCTGGCGCAGGAATCGGTGGATCTGGTCGTACACCTTGGCGACTACATCTACGAAGGAGGTATCGGGGCCAAGCAGCCGCGTCAGCACAACGGCCCCGAGATCACCACGCTCGAGGATTACCGAAACCGCTATGCGCTGTACAAGAGTGACCCGGATCTGCAGGCGGCCCACGCGGCCGCACCGTGGGTCGTGACGTGGGATGATCACGAGGTGGACAACAATTACGCCGGTGATCATGAGGAGCATGGGGCGCCGCGCGACGCGTTCCTGATTCGTCGAGCGGCGGCGTATCAGGCGTTCTACGAACACATGCCATTGCGCCGTGCAGCCATGCCCGTCGGGCCGTCGCTGCAGCTGTATCGCCGGCTGTCGTTCGGGGCGCTGTTGCAGTTGGATGTGCTCGATACGCGTCAGCACCGAACACCGCAGCCGTGCAACGATGGGTTCGTGCTGCGCTGCGACGGGGCGATGGACCCTGGTGCCACATTGCTTGGTGCGGCGCAGGAGCGGTGGTTGCTGGACGGTCTCACGGCGGGGACCAGCACGTGGAATGTGATCGCCAATCAGGTGCCGTTCGTACCGGCAACGCGTCGGGTGGCGCCGGACGCCCGCGAGTGGAACGGCACGGGGACACCGGCCTTGAGCATGGACAAGTGGGACGGCTATGCGGTGCAGCGGCAGCGGGTGCATGCGCATTTGCGCGACCACCGTGTGGCGAATCCGATCATCATCACCGGCGACGTGCACGTGAGTTGGGTTGCCGATGTGCCGGAGCGACTCGACGATCTGTCGTCTCGGCCGATCGGTACCGAGTTCGTGGGGACGTCGATCAGTTCCGGGGGCAACGGCGCGGCACTCACGCCGATCGGGAACGGGATGCTGGCGGACAATGCGCATTTGCACTTCTTCAACGGGCAGCGTGGGTATGCCCGGTGCCGGGTCACACCGACGTCGTTCTCCACCGAGTATCGGGTGGTGCCGTACGTGGATCGCGCCGATGCGCCGATCGCGACGGCGGCGGCGTTCACGGTGGAGGCAGGGCGACCGGGGGTGCATCGCGCGTAGTGGGTATAGAGGCGGTCGAGGGGGGAGTTCGTGGTCGACGTGAACGGTGAACAGCCAACGGCTTAGGAGGCAGGGAGGAGGGTATCAGGAAGGAGGGGGCAGGACTGCACGCCGTTGCTGCCGGGCCTGTCGGAAATTCTGTGTATGAGTCATAACCTTGTAGGACGGAGGTGGTTATGGCTC
>CAITQY010000034.1 GCA_903894655.1 uncultured Gemmatimonadota bacterium | reverse complement strand
GACTGCAACTGCGTGCGCTGTACAAGGAATTGGTCATGTCGAAGAAGATGTCCGACCGCGCATTCCATGACGCCGTGCTTCAGGGCGGCCCGATGCCGATCGCGATGGTGCGTGCGCGGTTGGCCAACGTGAAGCTCACGCGTGACGGGGCCGCGCCGTGGCGCTTCGCCGATGATCTGCCGGCACCGCGCCCGTTCCCGTCGTCGCGCTAGCGGCGCGGGGCGCCGCGCATCGTGTCGCGGACCCGCAGCGGGATCGTCGGGGAGATTGGCGGCGGAAGCTCGGCGTCGGCAGAGAACTGGGCGGTCCAGCGCTCCACCGCTTTCCACGTGGCGGGATCCTCCAGCACGTTCCCCGCCGATACCACGAGCTCGTGCTTGTCCGTCGATGGAAGATCGGCTAGCCGCGAGCGTGTGACCAGAAGAACCGGCCCCGGGTACGCACGGACTCTGGCTACCGGTTCCGGCGGGAGCAGTGCCCGAACCGCCCCGTACCGCAGGCCGCGCACCGCCGGCCCGTCGTGCAGCCGCAGTTTCTGATAGCCGATCGCGAGCCGGTCGAACGCGTGAAGACCCAGCGCATCGAGCGCCGCGACGGCCCGCAGGCGACTGCGATGCCACTCCACCTGCGCGTTGTCGTCGGTTCCGGCCAGGATCAGCGAGTCCAGCGTGAGAATCGGATCGAGTAGTAGCACGCCCTGCACCTGCGAGCGGCTTGCGGTGTTCTCCGGCGAGCCCATGTAGTCAATGCCGATGCCGCCGCCCTGCCGGACGCCGGCAAGCAGTATCGGTCCCGACGGATTGCGGCGCTTGATCCCGCGCACGATGGCACCGATGTCCTCGCGGTAGCGCTCGTGTCGATCCACGCGGCCGCGCGGCCCGGATGACCCGCCATTGCCACGGAGATCGAACGCCAGCACGCTGAATCCGCTGCTGGCGAGGATCGCCTCCGCGGTGCTGGCCGCCACGCCGGCGTGCGTGCCGAGTCCATGCAGCACCAGCACCGTGCCACGGGAGCCCGCCAGATACAGCTCCCCGGCGAGTTCGATGCTGTCTGCCGTGGTAAAGGACATGGTGGCGGTCTGTCGGCGCCCGGTCCATCGATCTGTTCGCTGCTGCTCCAGCGGCCATCCGGCCATCGGGGGCTGACCCATGAAGAGCATCCCCGTCAGCAGGGCGAGCATGCTCGTCGCGAGTACCGCGATGCCCGCCCCGATGCGATTCACGTCGGTATCACGCCGAGATTCTCAAAAATAAAGGCGTACTCGTCGGCCATTTCCGCGATCTGTTTCGTGAGGGATGAACTGCCGTGTCCCGACTGCGTCTCGATGCGAATGAGGACCGGGTTCGAACCACGATGCGCCTGCTGCAAGCGCGCGGCAAACTTGAACGAGTGCGCCGGTACCACGCGATCGTCGTGATCGGCGGTCGTGATCAGGGTGGCGGGATACGCCGTGCCGTCGGTCAGGTTGTGGAGCGGCGAGTAGGCCACGAGATAGCGGAAGCCCTCCGCGTCGTCGCTCGACCCGTAGTCGGCGATCCAGTTCCAGCCGATCGTGAATTTATGGAAGCGCAGCATGTCCATCACGCCGACGGCCGGCAACGCGACCTTCGCCAGCGTGGGACGCTGCGTCATGATCGCGCCGACCAGCAAGCCGCCGTTGGAGCCGCCCGCGATGGCAAGCTTGTCGCTACAGGTATAGCCGTGCTCGAAGAGCCACTCGGCCACCGCCACGAAGTCGTCGAAGACATTCTGCTTCTTCTCCTTCATGCCGCCCTGATGCCACGCTTCGCCGTACTCGTTGCCGCCGCGCAGGTTGGCTTGCACATACACGCCGCCCTGCTCGAGAAAGGCCACGCGCATCGCACTGAAATTCGGCGGGAGTGACACGTTGAATCCACCGTACGCGTACAACATGGTGGGATTGGCCCCGTCCAGGACGAGTCCCTTCTTGGCCACAATGAACGCCGGCACCTTCGTGCCATCCTGGCTGGTCACGAACACCTGCGTGGTATCGAACTGCGTGGGGTCGAATGGCAGGGTGACGTCGCGGAGCGGCGTACTCTGCCCCGACGCGATGTCGTAGCGATACACGGTGATCGGCGCCGTGAACGAGGTGAAGCTGTAGTACACCGAGGTGGCATCGTGCTCGCCGTCGAAGCCGCCGGCGGTGCCGATGCCCGGCAGCGTGATCTCGCGCTCCAGCGTGCCGTCGAGTGCATGCACATAGGCGCGCGTCGTGACGTCGTGCAGATACGTGGCGAACAGGCGCCCGCCGCCGGTGGACATCCCACTCACCGGCTCGCTGCGTTCGGCGATCACGGTGACCCAGTTCGCCTCGTCGGGGGCGGAGGGGCTGATGCGCACCACCCGCTGATTTGGCGCCTGACGATTGGTGAGCACGAACAGTTGATCGCCCACGTTGTCCAGCACGTCCATCTGGTCGTCGAACGCGGTCCACAGCGGCGTAAAGGCGGGCGTGGCGGCGGTGAGATCCATGACGTGCAGCGCGTTGCCGTCCTTCCCCTGTCCGCGGTCGCTGACCGAGAGCACGGCGTAGCGTTCGTCGTCGGTGGTGCCGACGGTATGGAATCGCTGCGGGTTGTCGCGGTCCTGATAGATCAGGCGGTCCGCCGACTGCGGCGTACCGAGCGTGTGGAAGTAGACCTGATGGTCCTCGTTCATCGAGGAGAACGCGGCGTCGGTGTTCGCGGGCGCGGGATAGCGGCTGTAAAAGAACCCGTCGCCATGCCACGCCAGCCCGGACACCTTCACCCAGTCCACCGCATCGGGCAGGTGCTCTCGGGTGGCCACATCGATCACGCGGATCTGCTGCCAATCGGAGCCGGCCTCGCTCCGCATGTAGGCAATGCGCGTGCCCGCCTTATTGAACGTGAGCCCAGCCACCCGGGTGGTGCCGTCGGCCGACAGCGTGTTGGGGTCGATCAGCACGACCGGCACGCCGGCCTCGCCCTCCTGGAGGTAGTACACCGCCTGATTCTGGAGCCCGTCGTTCTTGGTGAAGAGGAACCACTGCTGCTTCACCGCGGGCGCGGAGTACCGGGGGTAGTCGACGAGCTCGGTGAGGCGGGCCCGCAGGGCGTCGCGGGAGGGGATCTGATCGAGGTACCCGAAGGTGACCAGATTCTGCGCCTCCACCCACTGCTTGGTCTCGGCCGAGCTGTCGTCTTCCAGCCACCGGAACGGATCCGCGATCGGCGTCCCGTGGTAGTCGTCGACCTGATCGACCGTCCGCGTGGAGGGATAGGTCAGCGGCGCGGTGGGGCGAGCGGGCTCGAGCGGAGAGGTCACAGGAGAGGTGGCACTGAGGGAAGCGGGGGCGTGGGGCGTCAGCCCAACTCTACCGGCGGGCGGGGCACTAGCGCCAGCGCCAATTCCGCGGGTATCTTCCGAGGCTCTAGTGTTTTACCGGTCTTTCGAGACTGTTGTGCTTCCCCGGACTATCCCGGGCGGCGACGCCACGTCGATTCCAGATCGGGAGACTTCGCTCCCGGTCCGCGTCATGGCCTCTCGCACCGTTGGTGTTGGTGTCGTTCGCTGCACGGGCTTCGGCCTCACCGCAGATCGACGTCGGACCGCCGGATCTGCAGCACCTGAACCGGGCGCAGTTTGGCCCCGGAGAGAATTATGCATCCGTTTATCGAAACGCAGAAAGAGTGGATGAAGGCCATTACGCCGTTCCGCCCGGGTGACACCGTGCGTGTGAACGTGCGCGTGAAGGAAGGCGACAAGGAACGCGTGCAGGCGTTTGAAGGCGTGTGTATCGCGCGTCGTGGCGGTGGTGTCAGCGAGACGTTCACCGTGCGCAAGATCTCGAACGGTGTCGGCGTGGAGCGTATCTTCCCGATCCACAGCCCGATGGTGGCCGAGATCATCGTGGTTCGCCGTGGCGCCGTGCGCCGTGCGAAGCTGTACTACCTTCGCAACGTGACGGGTAAAGCTGCGCGTATCAAGGAGCGTAAGGTCGTGCGCGCCCCTCGCGGCGCGTAAGACACTCGCGGTTCACGCCACAGCAGGAAGCCGGCCCACGTGGCTCGGTGGACTCCGATCGAGCGCACCCTGCGTGCGCAACACGGGCCGCTGCTGGTGGGTGTGGATGAAGTCGGACGGGGCCCGCTTGCGGGCCCCGTTGTCGCATGCGCCATCGTCATGCCGCCCGGCCGTCGCGCCATCGCGGGCGTCGACGATTCGAAGAAGCTCGACGCGGCCACCCGCGTGAAGCTCGCCGCCCGCATCCGCGAGCAGGCCCTCGTGGTGTCGCTGGGTGCCGCCAGTGCGCGCGAGATCGACCGCATCAACATCTATCACGCCACCGTCCTCGCCATGCGGCGGGCGCTGGCTCGCGTGCCCGGCCGCCTCGGCTGCGCGCCGCATCACGTGCTCATCGACGGCAAGCCGCTCCGCACGCTGGGCACGGTGCACACCGCGGTGGTGAAGGGCGACGCCAAGTGCTACGCCATCGCCTGCGCGTCCATCGTGGCCAAGGTGACGCGCGACCGGCTCATGCATGCCCTCGCCACGCGGTACGACGGATACGCGTGGGAGCGCAACAGCGGCTACGGCACTGCGGCACATCGCGCCGCGCTCGACGAATTGGGGCTCACGCCGCATCATCGTCGCAGCTTCTGTCTCGACGAACAGGTGGCGTTGCGGCTCGACGCCGTGCCGCCCAACGACCTCGATGTCTCTTCCCGGTTCCTTCACACGGAGTGAGTGCATGAATGACGCGACTGGCGGTTCCGATCTCACGAGCATCGCCTCGATTTTCCGCCCGGGGCTCCTCGATGGGCAGGTGGCGCTCGTGACGGGCGGCGGCACTGGTATCGGCCTGGGAATCTCGCAATTGCTCGCCGAGCTCGGCGCGCATGTGGTCATGGCCAGTCGCAAGCCGGCCCATCTCGAGGCGGCGCGGGCCGACATCGAATCGCGTGGCGGCAAGGTGTCCGCGGTCCAGCTCGATGTGCGCGATCCCGAACAGGTGAAGGCGGCCGTTGATGGCATCGCGCAGCAGCTGGGTCGTATCGATGTGCTCGTGAACAACGCCGCCGGCAATTTCTACGCGCCCAGCGCGACGTTGTCGCCGAACGCGTGGAAGAGCGTGGTGGAAATCGATCTCTACGGCACCTTTTATTGCTCGCAGGCGGTGTATCCGATCATGGCGGCGCAGGGTGGCGGGCGCATCGTGAGCACGTCCATGACGTTGCACTACCGCGGCTGGCCCATGATGGCGCATGCCACGGCGGCCAAGGCCGGTGTGGACGCACTCACGCGCACGCTCGCCGTGGAATGGGCGCCGCAGCGCATTCGCGTGAATGCCATTGCGCCAGGTCCGATCCCCACCGAAGGCGTGCGCAAGGCGTTCACGCCGCCGGCGGACAGCGGCGTGCCCGACGTGTTCGCGGCGGCCGATGTGCGCATGGCCGAGTACGCGAAGAAGGGGATTCCGCTGGGGCGATGGGGATCGCCTCGCGATATCGCGAACATGGTCGCGTTTTTGGCGTCACCGG
>CAITQY010000033.1 GCA_903894655.1 uncultured Gemmatimonadota bacterium | reverse complement strand
TCGGCGTAGCACAGCGCGGCGAGACCACACACGGCACCGAGCAACACGAACGAGAGCACGAGCGCGGGTCCGGCGCCGTACCGGATGACGGTGCCGTCGGCGAGCGTTTCCCCTGCGGCCGCCGTTCCGAGCGACGAAAAGATGCCAGCGCCGATGACGGCGCCGATAGCCAACATGACGAGGTCGCCAGCGCCGAGGGTACGGCGCATACCATTGCCGCTTTCATCGGCGGTGGCGATCGGCTTTCGATCAAACAGCCCCATGGGCCCTCGGATCGGGGGGGGAGGAGCGCGCCGGGGTGGGAAGAGCGGAGGCGGGCGCGCAGGTACATCGTGGGCGCAAGGTACTGCCGAGTCGCGCGTACGGCGAGCCTACAGCGAGTACGTGATTTCGGCTTTGCCGCGGACCGGGACGCCCTGCGCATTGACCGCTGGGCGAAAGCGAATGGCGACGAGCGCCTCACGCAGCTTTCGGTTATAGGCGCCGTCTCTGGTCGGCGTAAACTGCAAGTCCATCACCTTCCCGGTCGAGTCGACTTCAAAGACGACCACGACAGTGCCTTTGGCCTTATTCGGAACAGGAAGCGGAGGCAGAAAGAGCTCGGTGGGAGCGGGCGGATACACGGTCCCTGGCCCGCCACCGGTGCCCGCGCCCACGCTGGTGCCCTTGCCGGTGCCTACACCGGACCCAACCCCTCCACCACTACCTGGACCCGCCCCTGCACTTCCGTCGCTTCCTGCGCCCCCGCCCGAGCCCGTGACCGCCGACTTGGCGTCGACGGCGTCGGAGGCCGACGGCTGCGCAGGGGCGGCCGGCTGCTGCGGCGGTTTGACCACCGGCGGCTGGGGCTGCGGGGGCGGCAGAATGGGCTTGATGGTGGGAGGCTTGATCAGCGGTGGCGGGGGCGGCAGAGGGGCCATGCGAACGAACTGCAGTCGTTCGTCCTTGGCGATTCCGCCGGTGCCGCGGTTTCCGCCACCACCACCGCCTGCCGGTCCCAAGCCGCCCGCGCCGAGTACTTCGCGGATCATCTCCGGCGACGTAAACGGCACGATGAGCAGGACGATGATCAGCAGGTGAATCCCGATGCTGATCAGCACACTGCGGAGCCGACGCTGGTTGCCCACCGGCACGCCGATAGGCGGTCGGTACCGCGGGCGTTCCGGGGGCGGGAGGTCGGCGGTATCTGTGAGCGAGGGAGGCGTTGGCGTCATTGCGAGAGAAGGGGTGAGACCTATACAACGTACAACGGCGGACGATCCCTATGGGTTCGCCCGCCGTCGTCACGACGTGGATCTCGTGGATGGGCGCGTTCCCGAGACCGGGTCCGCGCCACCGATCACTTCGGCGGAACGCCGATGACCTTTACCCCGGCGCCGCGCGCCTGGTCCATCGCCCAGATGACCGCGGAGTACTTCACCGTGGTGTCACCCTTCACGAAGATGATCTTTTCGGGACGGGGGGCATAGATCGAGGTCAGCTTCTCAAGGAGCTTGGCCTTCTCGATCGGCTCCTTGTTCACTGCGTACTTGTCGTCCGGGAGGACTTCGAGCACGATCTGGTCGGGGTTCACCTGCGCCGACGGCGGCTGCGGCGTCGGATCAGGCAGCTGCGTATCGATGGCCTTACGACTCATCGGGATGATCATCATGAAGATGATCAGCAACACGAGCAACACGTCGATCATCGGCGTGACGTTCATGTCGTTGTTCAGATTCGAGCCACCGCTCGGTGCGGACATGCTCATGGCTATTGGCTCCCTGGCATGATGCGGTCGCTCTGCACGAGCGATTCCGTATTCGGTGTCTGATCCGTGATGAGCGCGGCGACGCGCACACCAGACCGCGAGATGCGATCAAGGGCGTCGACGACCTTCACGTACTCGAGGTCCTTATGGGCCTTGACGTACATGATGTAGTCCTCGCGTTCCTTCAGATAGATCTCGCCGACGAGGGCTTCGAGGTCCTCGTTGCGGATGCGACTTTTGTTGAGATAGTACCGACCCTGATCGTCGATGCCGAGCACCTGATCACCATCTTCTTCCGGGTGGGGCTTAAGGTTCTGCCCTTCCGGCGGGACCGCTGTGAAGCCCGCGTTGATCTGCGGGATCGTGATCATGAAGATAATGAGCAGAACAAGCATCACG
>CAITQY010000032.1 GCA_903894655.1 uncultured Gemmatimonadota bacterium | reverse complement strand
GCCAGCCCACCAACGAGTCCATGTCGAGCGTGAGTTCGATATTGCTGTGGGTGCGCAGCGATCGCGCGCCTGAGAATGCCGACGAGCCGGCGGAGGCGTCCGTGATCTCCTCGACACCGAAGGTCACGCCCGGGTGCGACACCAGGGTGCGCCAGTCGAGCAGGGCGCGTTGGAATCCAGGCGGCACCGGCGCAGTCTCCAGCGCACTCGCCGGTGTGCCGGCCGTGCGCGCTGCACCGGCGAGCATCAACACCGTCGGTCGTACAATCACGCTCGGCGCGGCATTCACGACGGCATTCAAGGCGCTATTCGGTGATGTCGGTGATGCCTTGATCGGTGACTGCGAGGCGTCCCCTCGCTCGGCCGCGACCGGCGCAACGGCAACGGCGGGCGTCGGCGCATTCGCCAGCACGCGGATGACGGCCATACGAGCGCGAGGGGCATCCGCCGCACGGGGGCGTACCGGTGATTGGGCGCTGGTCGTGTCGTCGATCACGACGGCGCGTACACTCACGGCGGCGATGCCGAGCATGAGACAGGCCACGATGGCCAGGGTGCGCGCTGAGTCAGGGGCATTGCTCCGCACGGCTGGCGTGGGAGTATCAGAGTGGGGCATCGGGATCGCGTCGCAAGTCGGCGGTGGGCCGGTAGACAATCACTCGGCACCATCGTCGGTGACGCATCGCACACGTTTTGAGCTTCGGCCGGCACCCGCTGTTCTTGAATCGCGGCCACGCTCGGATTCAGATACCACCGTCAAGGTGTGACAGCTGTTGCCGCGGGCGAACGACTTCGTGGTACGCTGCGCCGTTCGGTGTGTGGACGCGCCTTGAAGCACCGCTACGCGATGGGAGCGACGCGAAGCGCGAGTGTGCGGCAGCCTGGCGGTCGGCTAGGTACCCGTGGGCTTCGCGTCCAAAGCGTACCGACTCCGATCAGCGGCGCAACGGAACCCCGTGTTCATGAGGCTCGTGGTCGGCGTGGCGTGCATCCGCGCCGCCACCCGATAGCCCGTACAATACGACGCGTGGCACATGAACGACCCGCCGCGAATGATCCGCTCGTCCGGGGATTCGGCACCTGGCGCGTCCATGAGGCCGCTGGCCAACCGGTCGGCGGTCCATTCCCAGACGTTGCCGGCCATGTCGCTCAGGCCGTAGCCGTTGGCGGGGAACGAACCCACGGGCGCGGTGCCCACAAAGCCGTCCTGGCCGGTGTTCCGACGCGGGAAGGAGCCCTGCCAGACGTTGGCGCGGGCGGGGGTGATGGCGTCGTCCCCCCACGTGAAGGTCTTCCCCGCTAAACCACCGCGGGCGGCGAACTCCCATTCGGCTTCGGTGGGGAGTCGCTTTTCGGCCCAGGCGCAGTAGGCGTTCGCGTCATGCCATGAGACATGCACCACAGGATGCTGGCCCAACCCGGCGGTGTCGCTGGCGGGGCCGGTGGGGTGCTGCCAGTCGGCGCCCTTGGTCCAGCGCCACCAGCCCCGTTCGTCGGTGAGGGGGACGTCGTGGTCGGGGGCGTGGAAGATCAGTGAGCCAGGGGCCAATTGGTCGTCGGACAGCCGCGGCGTGCCGCGCGGGAGCTCCTGCTGGAGCGTCTCCCACGGAATGGGTCGTTCGGCGGTGGTCCGGTGCTTGGTGGCCCGGACGAACTCGGCGAAGTCGGCGTTGGTGACTTCGTGGCGATCGATGACGAACGCGGCCACGGTCGCCGAGTGTGGACGGTCGTCGTTGGGCATGGTCATGGCCCCCATCGCGCCGCCGCCCATGGCGAAGGTGCCGGCGGGGATGGCGGCCACATCGGCGGGGAGCGGCGTGGTGGCGGCCGAGGCGCGGGCGGTGTCCGCGACAGCACGGCCGTCACGGGCGCCGCAGGCTGCCATGGTGGTGATCGCGATAATACTGATAAATGACGCGATGATGCGCTGTGTATGGCGCAATGATGGATTGAATATCCCGTGTATCATCTCAATCCTGTGACGTGGTATGGCGTCCGGCTACGGCTTCCGGGTGGGCAACTGCGCCCCGACGGCCGTGAGGTAGCTCGTGAGCTTCTGGTTGAGATCGGTCACCCGGTTGGGCTGCGTCTTGGCGAGGTCGGACTTCTCACCGATGTCGGTGGACAGGTCGTACAGGCGCAGCGAGCCGTCTTCGTAGGCGCGGATGAGCTTGTAGTTGCCCGAGAGATACGTGGACGCCGGACCGATGACGTCGAAGTCGTAGTGCGGAAAGTGCACCACGAAGTCGGGGCGGGTGCGCGTCACGGTGCCGTTCCCGTTCCCGGTCACCACCGATTTCAGGCTGCCGCCCTCCAATCCGGTCATGGACGCACTCACCGGCGCGCCCACCAGATCCAGGATGGTGGGCAGGAGATCGGTGGCGCTGGCCTGCACCCTGGACGTGCTCCCCGCTGCGATCTTGGGCCCCGAGATGAGGAACGGGATGCGCACCCCTCCCTCCCAGACGGTGCCTTTGCCGTTGGAGAGGGGCGCATTGTACGAGGTGGTCTGCTGCCCATGGTCGGACCAGACCATGATGTACGTGTTCTTGCCGATCCCGAGCGAGTCGATGGTCGCCTGCAGCAGACGGATGGTGTTGTCCATCTCGAGCGTGGTCGCCGCGAGGCCGACCGCCGCGTCGTTTTGTCCCACCATCATTGCCTTGGCGGCGGCCCACGTTTCGGGCTTCACATCGATGGACGCCTTACCGGCGTAGTGCGACAACTGCACATAAAACGGCTTGCTGGCCAGCACCTGCTGTTT
>CAITQY010000031.1 GCA_903894655.1 uncultured Gemmatimonadota bacterium | reverse complement strand
TGCATCTGCATCCACGTATAGAACGACCATTGTTCGTAGGCGAAGAAGAGCGCCGCGAACACGAGTAGGAGAGGGCGTCGCATCATCCGGGTGGCTTCTCGTACTCGTCGGTCGGCAGCTTGAACGCGGCCACGAGCTTCGGGTCACCGGTGATGCCCAGCACGCGCTGCGCGACGTACTCCCCAGCCACGGGACCGAACTTGAAGCCTTCGGATTGTCCGACGCCGGCGATCCAGGCGTTGGCGGTGCCGGGAACGTGATCGATGATGAAGTTGCCGTTCACGCTCGATTCGTAGTGGCAGGCGCGCGTCTCGAGCAGCGGCGCGTTCGCGAGCAACGGAAAGCGCGCGGCGAGAAAGCGACGCGAACCATCGATCCGCTCCTGGCTGGCCCACCGGCTGCTGGTGTCGGGATCCTGCTGGAGCGGATCGGTGGGCACGGGAGTACCGGCGGCTGGTCCAACGGCAGCTGGCGTGGCGGCCGCTCCGGCCGCGGGAGCCGGGGGCGCAATCGCTCCGCGCACGCGAAAGCCGCGGGAGTCGACGGGGAGCACGGGCCAGCCGGTCACGCCGGGGAAGTTGAAGCTGGGGAGATTGGGGAAGGTGAAGCGCGAATCCCCCACGGGGACACCGAAGTAGCAGGCGACGCCAATGGGCACGCGCATCCTGTTTTCCATATACGGAAAGAGTTTGCGCAACCAGGGACCGCAGGCGAACACATACGAATCGCCGCGTACGGTCGTGCCGTCTTCCAGAATGACGCCATCCATTGAGCCGTTCACAATCGGGCCGGGACGTACGCGACTGATGACGAGTTTCACCCCCATCTTGCCGCCGACGGCGGCGACGGCCTGCGTGGCGGCGCGACAGCGCACCACGCCGGCATCGGGTTCGGTGATGGCAATGGTGATGTCATCGGTTTTGATGACCGGATACCGCTTGCGTAGTTCCGCGCCATTGAGGACTTCGTGGGGCACGTTGTTCGCCTTCCACAACTCGAGCGTCTTCGTGATGAACGGCTCGGCGGTGGCGCGCATGATGACGTCGCCCGTTTGATGGAAGTACGACGTGCGGAAGACCGGCGCCCACTCCTGCTCGAAGAGCCGCCAGCGCTCGATGGCGGCACGTGCCCACGGGGTCCAGAGTTCACCCACGGCGCGATCGCCGTACGACGAGCGGATCCCGCGCGTTTCGTCGCCGCTGGTGGAGCGGGAGTTGCCGGGGCCGTAGGCGTCGATGAGGGTGACGCGGGCGCCGCGCTCGCGGAGGTGATAGGCGGTCCAGCCGCCCCAGGCACCGGCGCCGATCACGACGACATGCCCGACGCCGCCGTCCTTGGCGCGGCCGCGCTCGATGCCGCGCACGGGGGCCGCCGCGGCGAAGGCGCCCGCGGTCGCACAGCCCGAGGTGAGGAGGGCTCCGGCGCCAACGCCGGCCAGCTTCAGAAAGTCGCGTCGTGGGAGGGCCGTGGGATCTTCGGAGAGATCCAAACGTTCAACATCAGGCGGGGTATTCGACATATGGCGAACATGCCTGCCCGTTCCCGCATTTGCAATCCACCCCTCACGAAAGGACCCTGGGATGCCGCGCACGTCACCTCTTGTCAGCGTTCGGTCCTCGACACACGTTGCACGTCCATGACGATTCGTAACTATCTCCCGAGCGCGTTCCTCGCCGCGGTGGTCGCCGCCAGCGTGTTTGGTGGCAGCCGCATGTCGGCCCAGCGTCCGCTCGCCGTGCCGTCGCTTCGCGCCGCCATGTTCGTGGCCGACAGCGCGAAGCTGTATACCGAAGCACAGGCGGAGGAGG
>CAITQY010000030.1 GCA_903894655.1 uncultured Gemmatimonadota bacterium | reverse complement strand
GGTGACGTCGCCTTTGGCGGCCTGCTGCGCGACGCGCCAGCGCTGGCGCAGCGGCTCGCGCCGTATCGCGCGGCAACGGATCCGCAGGCCGCTCGCTGTACCACCTTGGCCACCGACGGCGCAACGTTCGGCCATCATCACAAGAGCGGCGACTCCACGCTCACCGAAGCGTTATCGATGGTGGTGCAGCAGTCACGCTCACGCGTCACCAACAGCGCATCGTTGGTGGCCATGTATCCGCCCACGACCGACGTGCGTCTCGTGTCGCCGAGCGCGTGGAGTTGTGCGCACGGCGTGGAGCGGTGGCGCGGCAACTGCGGCTGTCGCCTCGATGGCAGCAAGCCGCCGGCGCAGCAGTGGCGCGGCCCGTTGCGCGCGGCCATCGAACGCCTCGCGTCTCACGCGCACGACGTGTTCGAGCACGAAGGGCGCGCGCTGTTCCGCGACGATCCTTGGGACGTGCGCGATCGCTACGGTGATGTCGTCGCGCAGGACGGCGATGCCATCGAACAGTTCGCCCGACGCGAGCTACCGGCCGATGCGTCGGACCAGCAGGTGCAGCGGGCCCGCGAACTCCTCGAGCTCGAACGGGCTACGATGCGGACGTTCACCTCGTGCGCGTGGTTCTTCGACGAAGTCGATCGCATCGAAGTGCGGCAGGTGCTGCGCTACGCCGCGCGCGCCATCGAGCTGACCGGACATGCCTCGCGGCTGATGCCGGAGTTCGTGCAGTGGCTGGCCCCCGCCACCAGCGGCGCCCCGAACGCCGGCAGCGCCAGCGAACTGTTCGTGCGCGAGGCGATGCCCCACCGTGATGCCACCACCTGCGCGGCCGCCGGCGCGATCGCCTGCGCCTCCATGGGCATCGCGACCCCGCGCATCGCCACCTTCGACGTCACGGTGGCACCGCATGAGGCGGCACCGCATGCGGTGGTCGCGCACGAGGACGCGCCTCGCGCGCCATGGCGCGTGACGCTCGCGCATCGCCGGACGGGCGCCTCTCGCTCGTTTGTGGGACACGTGCACGGCACCGGCCCCGGTCTCACCGTCGACCTCTCGGAAACCGGAACCGACATCGGCGACACGCACGGCATCAACGTGCACGAGTTCCCGGAAACGATCGCCCGGCAGCTGCTCCGGCCGATGGCGCTCTCCGATGAAGCGCTGTTCGACGAGGTCAGCCCCAGACGCTGAGTCCGGCGTGATCCCCGCGCGAGCGGAGCGACGCGCCCTTGCCGATCCGTTCGCGGAGAGGCAAATCCCACCATGCTTCGTCGGCGCCACCTCGTCCGATTCATCCGTCTCGTCGCCGTCGCGTGCTGCGTCGGCGGCATGCCGGCCGTGGTGCAGGCCCAACTGGTGCGCGGGACGGTGCTCGCCACCGACGGGGCCACGCCGGCCCCCGCCGTCATCGTCGTGCTCGAGAACGATGCCGGGCTGGTGCTCACCCGAACGCTTTCCGACGCGCGAGGCGCCTTTCGATTCCAGTTGCCCACCCCGGTCGCCCGCTATCGACTGCGGGCGCTGCGCGTTGGCTACACGCCAACCGACGGCCCCGTCATCGGTCCGTTCGCGCAAACGACAACCGAGATTCCGCCGCTTCAGTTTTCGCTCACTGGCGCGGCCGTCGCCCTGCCCGCGGTCTCGGTTCGTGGACGCGACGACTGCCGCACCGGCAGCGCCGATGGGCAGCTCGTGGCGCGTGTGTGGGAGGAAGGGCGCAAGGCACTGATGGCGTCGCAACTGGCGTCGTCCGACAGTCCGCTGAACGCCGAGTGGATCGAATACGACCGCACGCTCGATAGCGCTGGCATACGCGTACGCCAGCAGTCGGTACGCACCACGCGCAGCGCGACCACGCGCGCATTTCGCAGCGCCCCCGCGGAATCGCTCGCCGCGC
>CAITQY010000029.1 GCA_903894655.1 uncultured Gemmatimonadota bacterium | reverse complement strand
GCCCCCCCCCCCACGCCCCCGCGAATCGATTCCAGCAGGGCATCGATCAGCGCGCGCTCGAGCTTCGGCTCGCACACCGGCGGTTCGCCGATCGTGAGTCCGTGAATCTCGAGCAGGTACTCACTCGCTCCGAGCTCGTCGGTGCAGTCGCCAAGGAGAACGACGGCGTCGCCCGCCGTCTGGAATCCCGACGGCGTAACATGGGAGAGCGATTCAATGAGCCCGACCATGCCGATCGTCGGCGTCGGATGAATCGCCCCCTGCGGGTTCTCGTTATAGAGCGACACGTTACCACCCGTCACCGGCGTTTCGAGCACCGTACAAGCTTCACCCATGCCGGCAATCGCTTCACTCAGCTGGAAGTACACTTCTGGTTTTTTCGGATTGCCGAAGTTCAGGTTATTCGTGATCGCCATCGGTCGAGCGCCCGTGCAGGCCACGTTGCGTGCTGCCTCGGATACCGCCGCGCGACCGCCATTGCGGGGCGACAGCGCGACGTGACGGCCGTTGCCATCGATGCACAGCGCAATGGCCTTGTCGGTGCCCCTGAGCTTCACCACGGCGGCATCGCTGCCCGGACCACGCATCGTGCTGGTGCGCACGGTGGAGTCATACTGCTGCCACACCCACTTCTTGCTGGCGATCGTGGGCGACGACAACAAACGCTCGAGCGTCCACGCGTGGTCGCGCTCCTCGTCGAGGGGGACGACCGCATGCGCCGAACGGCCACGCGCCGCTTTCAGCGCTTCGCTCTCGCGCGGCTCGAGCACGTACTGCGGGCACTCGGTCACGAGGCGCGATCCGGGGAACTCGGCCACCACCCGCTCTCCCTCCGTCACGCGATACACCGGCTCGGCGATCACTTCGCCGATCACGGCAGCCTCGAGATCCCACTTGGCCAGAATCGCGCGCACATCTTCCTCATGCCCGAGCTTCGCGACCACGAGCATCCGCTCCTGCGATTCCGACAGCAGAATCTCGTACGGGGTCATGCCCTGTTCGCGCACCGGCACCTTCGTGACGTCGATGGTGACCCCGACATCGCCACGTTCGGCCATCTCGGCCGACGACGACGTGAGACCGGCAGCACCCATGTCCTGAATCGCGACGATGTGTCCGCTCCGAATCAGTTCGAGGGACGCTTCAAGTAGCAGCTTTTCGGTAAACGGATCGCCGACCTGCACCATGGGGCGCTTGGCCTCGCTCGATGCAGAAAGATCTTCCGAGGCGAATGACGCGCCGTGAATGCCGTCGCGGCCCGTTCGTGCACCCACGGCCATGATCGGATTGCCGACACCGGACGCGACGGCGGTAATGAGTTCATCCTCGCGCATGAGGCCGACGCACATCGCGTTCACGAGCGGATTGCCTTCGTACGACGGATCGAATACAACTTCACCGCCGACGGTGGGCACTCCCACACAGTTGCCGTAGTCGCCGATGCCCTTCACCACGCCGGCGAAGAGCCAGCGCACGCGGCTTGACGTGAGCGGACCGAAGCGCAGCGAGTTGAGTAGCGCGATCGGCCGCGCGCCCATCGTGAAGACGTCGCGGAGAATGCCTCCCACTCCAGTGGCCGCCCCCTGATACGGCTCGACGGCCGACGGGTGATTGTGCGACTCGATCTTGAACGCGACCGCCCATCCGTCACCGACGGAGATCACGCCGGCGTTCTCTCCGGGGCCCTGCAGCACCCACGGCGCCTTGGTGGGCAGCGTCTTCAGCATGGGACGTGAGTGCTTGTACGAGCAGTGTTCGCTCCAGAGCGCGCTCACGACGCCGAGTTCGGTGAACGTCGGCGTGCGACCAAGCATCGCGATCAGGCGCTCGTACTCGAACTCCGTGATCCCATGTTCAGCGACCATGGCCGGTGTGATCACCGGGTCGCCGGGACGTGATTCCACGGGACGTGCGTTGGACGCGGCGGTCATGCCTTCACCTCAGCGAGCATCGATTCCAGGATTGACGCGAACAAGGGCACGCCGTCGATTGAACCGAGCGTCGCGTCGAGCGCGCGCTCAGGGTGCGGCATCATGCCCAGCACATTGCCTTCGGCACTCACGATGCCGGCGATGTTACGCAGCGAGCCATTGGGATTGGCGGACGCGGTGGCCTCGCCTTCGGCGCTGACGTAGCGAAATACGATCTGACCCTCGCCTTCAAGACGGGCCAGCGTATCGGCATCCGCCGTATAGCGCCCGTCGCCATGCGCGACGGGAATCGAGATGACCTGACCGATGTGGTACCGCGACGTGAAACGCGTCGCGATCGAGTCGACACGCAGGTGCACGGGCGCGCTCACGAAGCGCAGGCTGGCATTCCGCAGAAGTGCGCCGGGCAGGAGACCCGCTTCACAGGCGATCTGGAATCCATTGCAAATACCAAGCACCGGCCCACCGCGCTTCGCGAACGCAACGACTTCCTGCATGATCGGACTGAAACGCGCGATCGCCCCCGCGCGCAGGTAGTCACCGTAGCTGAACCCACCGGGTAGGATGACGAGATCAACGTCCTGGAGATCGTGATCCTTGTGCCACAGATACACGGCTTCCTGGCCGAGATGATCGGCGATTGCATGGAACGCATCCTCGTCGCAGTTCGAACCGGGAAAGCGAACGATGCCGGCCTTCACGCGTGCTCCACCGAGGCGATCTCGAAGTCTTCGGTGACCGGATTGGCCAGCAGCTTCTCGCACATGGCTGTGATGCGCGCGCGCGCGGCGTCGGCGGTCAACGCTTCGGTCTCCACGATCACGTGGCGTCCCACACGCACGTCACTCACGTCGGCGAAGCCGAGCGAGTGGAGCGCGTCGGCCACTGCCTTGCCTTGGGGATCGAGGATCCCGCGACGCGGAACGATATGGATGGCGCAGCGGAAACGGGTCATGCCAAGGGCTCCTCGCGGCCGGTGTCCGGCGCGATGTTCTGTCGTGAAGGACGACGGCGTCGACGACGACGTCGGGGGTCGATGGGTTCCTCGAGGTCGTCCTCGGTCGCGTCGTCATCCTCACGCGCGCCGGGAATGCGATCGAGCAATCCGAGAAAAACGGTGCGGCCGATGCCGTACAGCACATAGGCCATCAGGGCCGGGAAGAAGAACTTCTTGGGCAGAAAGATGACGCCCACGAAGGTGCCGACGACCAACAGAAATCCGAGGATGCCGTTCAGCGTCCGAAAGTTCACGGTCGGCACTTTGGCGTACTGCACATTGCTGATCATCAACATGCCGAGACCGAGCATGACCCAGCGCAGCATTTGATGCCAGGGTAGGTCACCGATCATCGTTTCGGTATACAGCGGCGTCTGACTGAACCAGTAGTACGTCGCGAGGGTCATGCCGGCGGCCGGACTAGGCAGCCCAGTGAAATGCGTGTTCTTCGTGCCCGCCTGCTCCACGTTGAAGCGCGCCAAGCGCATCACGGCGCAGGCCGTAAAGAAGAAACAGAAAATCCATTCCCACCGTGTGCTCTGGAACACGGCGAAGTACATGATGAGCGCCGGCGCGGTGCCGAACGAGATGGCATCCACGAGCGAGTCGAGTTCTTCGCCGAACCGCGTGCCGGATTTCGTGGCGCGGGCGATGCGACCATCCAGCGTGTCGGCGATGGCGCCGAACACGATGAAGCGCGCGGCGGCGTCGAAATCACCGCGCGAGGCCGCCACGATGGCGAAGATACCAAAGAACAGGTTGGCGAGCGTGAAGCCATTGGGTAGCGCCACCGCGGCGCGCGGGCGCGGGCGACGCGGGCGCTCCACGCCGTCAGCAGCGGTGCTACGCGTATCCGGGCGGCTCATGATGGCAGGCTGGCTGGAGTGCGGGTGACCCACGCCACTACGAGGGCGAAGAGCGTGAGCACGTATCCGGCGAGCCACCACGGCCACGAACGGAAGCGCAATGCGGCCGCGAACGTCAACGCGGCGAATCCTGCGGCACCGAGCAGCAGCGGATAGCCCTCACGCGCGAACATCAAGCGGAATCCTCAGGAAGTCCCAAGCGTGCCAGGTCCATCGGTGCTCCTGTGAGTCGAGTGAAGGCGTCGCGGTACCGGAGACTGGTCGCGCGAATGACATCGCTCGGGAGCGCCGGCGCCGGCGCTTCACCGTTCCAACGGCCAGCCCGACGTTCCACTTCGAGCCAGTCACGGAGTGGCTGCTTGTCGAAACTCGGCTGACCGCGCCCCGGCGTGTAGCTGTCGGCCGGCCAGAAGCGCGAGCTGTCCGGCGTGAGCACTTCGTCGATCAAGAGCAGACGGCCATTGCGCCAGCCGAACTCGAACTTCGTATCGGCGACGATGATTCCGCGCGGCTCGGCGGCGGCGCGACCGAATTCGTAGACCGCGCGGGCGAGGCGCTCGAGCATGGCGGCCGTGTCCACTCCCACCGACGCGATCACACTGGCGATGGTGATATTCTCGTCGTGCCCCGTTTCTGCCTTGGTGGCCGGACTGAAGATCGGCGGATCGAGACGGTCGCTCTCGCGTAGACCGACCGCGAGCGCCTCGCCAGCCAACGTGCCATGCGCCTGATACTCTTTCCACGCCGAGCCGGTGATAAAGCCGCGGATGACGCATTCGATCGGTACGACGTCGGCACGCACGCACAACATGCTCCGTCCGGCCAGTGCGTCGCGATATGGGGCGAGGGCGGGCACCTCGCGCACGATCTCGTCGGTGTCGGCGGAGATCAGGTGATGCTCGACCACGCCGGAGAGTTGCGACAGCCACCACGCGGTAAGCTGTGTGAGCACCGCGCCCTTGTAGGGAATGGCTTCGGTCATGACGATATCGAACGCGCTGATGCGGTCGGTCGTCACCAGCAGCAGGCGATCGTCGTCCACCGCGTAGACATCGCGCACTTTTCCGCGACGCACCAGTGGCAGCGGCAGCGACGTTTCGAGTAATGCCACGGGCAGGCCGGTGCTCATACGCGGACCTCCTCCACTTCGACGCCGGTGCGCTCGCGCGCGAGCCACGGCGCCACGTGTTCATCGAGGAACTCCACGACCTGCTCAGGGGAGCGACCCACGAAGCGGGTGGGCTCCGTGACCGCCTGCAAGTCTTCGAGCGGCACGCCGAACGCCGGGTCGGCGGCAAGCCGCTCCAGCATGTCGTTGCGCGGCGCGCCATCCTTCACCGCACGCGCGGCGTCGATGCTGTGACCGCGAATCAGCTCGTGGGCTTCCTGTCGATCACCACCGGCGCGAACGAACCGCACGATGATTTCTTCGGTGGCCATGAATGGGAGCTCGTCGTCGACGCGGCGCCGGATCCGGGCCGGATGCACTTCGAGTCCGCGCACCACGTTCTGCATTAACACGAGAATGGCGTCGGTGGCGAGAAACGATTCGGGAATCACCAGACGGCGATTG